>JAJYKO010000160.1:0-6890 GCA_021788565.1 Chloroflexota bacterium | reverse complement strand
CCGTGCCATCATCTGCAGTACCTGGAGCATCGCGTCCACGTTCCCGAAGCTGAGGTCGATGCCTCCGGTGTCCTCCTTCGTCAGCAGCCCGCGCTCGAAGCACTCCATGGCGAAGGCGATGGTGGCACCCGCCGAGATCGAGTCCATACCGTTGGCGTTACAGATCTGGCTGGCATAGGATATAGCCTTCAGGTCGCCGATTCCGCAGTCACTTCCCACAGCGCCCGTCGTCTCGTACTCCGGTCCGCCGTACCTGGGATCTACCTGGTAAGGATCGTCCACCTTGACTACCTTTTTGCAGCGGACGGCACAGGCCCAGCATCCCTCCATGCCCACGCGGATCGTATCGCGCACCGCCACGGCGCTGATCTGTGCGGCTTCCTCGAAGTAGCCGTCCCGGAAGTTCCGCGTCGGAAGATTGCCCGCCAGGTTGAATGCCTCCAGCACGGCCCCGGTCCCAAACTGGTGGAAGTTGGTCGCCCTCGTGTCCACGTCGGCGGACATGGAGCGCGCGAGCTGCTGGATCCTTGCCGGATCGGCGTGGGAGACCTTCATCTTGCCCCGAGCTGCTATCGCCTTGAGGTTCTTGGAACCCATAACCGCGCCAAGACCCGTCCGGCCGGCTGCATCGTGCAGGTCGCTAATTACGCAGGCGAAGCGCACGAGCTTCTCGCCGGCGGGACCTATGCTGGCTATCCGCGCGTATTTCTCACCACTCTCCTCTCGAATGGCGTCTTCCGTCTCGCGGGTCTCCATCCCCCACAGGTGGCGAGCATCGCGTATCTCCGCCTTACCATCCTGCAGCCAGAGGTAGACGGGGCTGTCCGCCTTCCCCTCCACGATGATGCCATCGAACCCGGCGAACTTCATCTCCGTGCCGAAGTAGCCGCCCACCTCGCTCTTGCCGATGCCTCCGGTCATGGGGCTTTTGGCGCCGATGCCAACTCTCGCGCTACCCGAGAAGGCCGCGCCCGTGAGGGGGCCGGAAGCGATTATGAGCTTGTTTTGAGGCCCCAACGGGTCGATCCCCGGGGCCAGTTCCTTCAGCAGGAAGTAAGACGTCGCTGCGTAGCCGCCCATATACTGGCGGTACCAGGCTGCATCAGGCTCTTCGATCGAAATGGCGCGGTTAGTAAGGTCGACGCGCAGATACTTGCCTTGAAACCCGTGGATCACTTCATACCTCCTGAGTGGCGCAGGCAGCACCGACATGGGGACTGACGAATTGTGCTGACAGCAGTCAATTATACTCCAGTCGCTCTCGCCGCGGGTGTTTCACCGTGGAGAGGGGGAGGGCCTTTTAGTGTTGCCAATCCGAAGCCGAGAAGTGCATCGCCGGGGTCGCTACACTGTCATGCTGAGCACTTGAGGCGAGCGAGCGCAGCCTCAAGGCCCGAAGGGCAGCGAAGCATCTCCTCGTGATCGGAGAGATCCTTCGCTGCCGCTCAGGATGACAGCTAAATTACCCTGGTGGAAAGAGGGGGAGGGATCAGCCCGCCCCCTTCGTGGCAGCTGGTTTGGCGGCGGCCGGCGCGATCAGGGTGGTCTTCGGCTTGACCGGCAGAACGACTGGCGGCCGAGGAGACTGGGAGAAGTCGAAGTCGGCTCTAAGGTCTCCCAGCAGGGGAAGGCTTTCGCGAACCACGGGACGCGAATCTGGCCGGCCGTCGGTCTTCGGATCCAACCGCTGGCTATTCAGAAAGTCGTCCTCGATGAATTTCAGGTAAGCGTCGAAACTCAGGGATTGGTGATCTACGTAGCCCTGCCGCGCGTAGGGGCTGATGACGATGCCAGGAACCCTCAGCCCGTAGCCCAGCTGATCTACCGTGGGCGGCTGAACGTGATCGTAGAATCCGCCCCAGTCGTCCCACGTGAGGAAGATCGCCGAACTGTCCCAGTCCGGGCTCTGCATCACGGCGTTGACGATTTTCGTCACGTACGATTGCCCCCGGCTCACCAGGGCAGGCGGATGCTCGCTGTCGGCACCGTTGGGGAGAATCCAGGACACGGCCGGCAGCTTGCCGGATTCGGCCGCGGTCATAAAGGCAGACAGATCCTGAACGTTGTCTGTCTGATTGTCCTGGTGCACATCGGTGAAGCCCGGCAGGACGTTCCATATGTTGGGGACACCCCCCTTACCCACGCCAGGGCCGCCCGAGGCTCCATGGTCCAGGTACCAACCCCAGCTAACGCCGCCCTTATCCAGCAGATAGGTCAGGTCCGTCCACGCGAACGGGGTTTCGTCTTTGGCCGTGGTGTTGCGAGGATTCACCGTTCCCTTGCAACTCATCGGATTGCTGGGATCGGAGCAGTTCGCCGACCATCCCGATACCAGGAACAGGTGAGACGGGAAGCTCCAGGAGTGGACCGACTCGTACATGTGGTCCTGCAGGACGAAGTCCTTGGCATAGGTCCAGTAGTTGGGGATATCGCTCTCCACGTGGTAGCCCATCACATCGACGACACCGGCCTTACTATTCGTGCACTGAGGGTCGGTCGGATCGGCGCAGCCCCTCTTGCCCTTCTCCGCCTGCTGAATGAAGCCGTTCATCTTGCCGCCGGCGACGTCCGCGGTTGAGTTGGCCGCACCGTGGGGACCGCCGCCGTTCCGATCGCGGTGGTCTACGTAGGGTCGAACGCATCGGCCGGTGGCCGGATCGGGCACGCACACCGTGGGAACGCCGTTCTGCATCGGAATGCCATCAGCCCCCGGGTAGGTGCCGAAATAGGAGTCGAAGGAACGGTTCTCCTGCATGATGATTATCACGTGCTTGATCTTGTGGATGCCCGCGGCGCCCCCAGCCGCCTGGCTCCCGGCCGCGGCTGGCGTAGCCGAGGGTACCGCCGTTGGGCTCGTCTGAGAGGTGGGTGACGGCGGCGTGGCCGCAGTGCCCGCCGGCGTTGAGCTCTGCCCACTGGGTGGTGTAGTGGCGCACCCGGCCGCGACACCAAGTGTAATCAGGGTCAACACTATCGCAACGAAAAACCTGGTCATGCCGTCCTCCGTGATTCGTTGACAGATGAATCGCATAGATATCCCCACGAACAGGCATATCTCATGAAGAAGAAGTCGCGCCTCCGCGCCAAAATGTATGGGTGCCGGGCAACTCCGTATTCAGGTTATACTCCTGTGCAGCCGGGGCCGCCAGATCTGAGGAACACGTCATCTTCTTCGGCCCCACTTGGGGAGGCATGACGATGAAACCAACGGAGTTTGAAAACGACCCGGACGCCTTTACGATCGGCCGCCTTGCCTCGCTGCTGGGCGTGACGACCGAAAACATTCGGGCGCTGGAGAGGCGGGGGCGCCTGCCGGAAGGATGCGAGCCGGCCATCGACGAGATGACAGGCGCGCGCTACTGGACGCGAGCACAAGCCGAGCGCCTGAAGCGGTGGAACGACGAACGGCCGGGGCGCCCGACAGGAGAGACGTCGTAGGACCGACGGTCCTTTCAGCGTAGCGCGAATTATCCTTTGTTCCGATGCCGGCAGAAGACGCGTGTGGTATCCCGGGTAGCCGAACGTGATTCTTACTGCCAAAACGAGGTTCGAGATGCTTTCACTTGCTGAGGAACTTCTGCTTCTCTCCCTGGACGATGATAAGGGCACGATACCGGGTTCAGCCGAGCAGGCGCTGGGATATGGTCTCGCGGCGGCGGGGATAGTGGATCTCCTGCTTGCCAACAGGCTGGCGGTGCAAGACAAGAAGAAGCTTTCCGTTGTCGATGGTACTCCCACTAGGGACGAACTCCTGGACGAGATGCTCGTGCACATTCAGCAATCCAAACGCACAAGAAGCGTGAGCGATTGGGTACAAGATTTCGGTAACGGTGGCATCAGGAAGATGCAGGAGCGGCTGGAGAGAAGGTTGGTGGAGAAGGGCATTCTGAGAGACGAGGAGGGAAAGTATCTCAAGCTTATCCCGTGGCACCACTATCCTACGGTAGACGGCGCGCCAGAGGCTGAGACGAGGGAGAAGCTACGGGAGGTTCTCCTGGGGGGAGAGCAGCCAGACGTCCGCACCGCCACCGTAATCAGCCTGGCAAGGGCGTGCGAGCTCCTGGATCAACTCTTCCCGAAGGCTGAGCGCAAGCGAGCCGACCAGCGAGCGAAGGAGATCGCCAAGGGCGAAGTGGCCGGCGCAGCCGTATCCGAGGCTGTCGAGGAAGCCGCTGCGGCTACCGTTGCCGCCATGGTCGCCGTATCAACGGTCAGTACTTCCACATCGTCCGGCTGAGGAACCAGGGGTCGCCTATTTCGAACTCGAAAGACGCACCCTCTCCACGGTAGACGAGGTAGAATAGGTCCTGCTCTCAGTCGAGCCATCATGAGTACTGGGCAGGAGGAGATACCATGGACGCGAAGAAGTTCATACAGATGCAGATCGCGGCGGCATGGCGCACCAGCGACGACGTGACTTCCAACCTCACCGATGAACTGCTGAATTGGACACCGCCCGGCACCGCCAATATCATCAGCGCCACCCTGGCGCATATCCTGGGTGGCGAAGACCGGTTCATCCAGACCTTGATCCTGGGAAAGCCCCGGATCTTCGACGCGGAGAACTGGGGCGAGAGGATCGGTGTAGGCGTCCTTCCACGACCAGGCACCGGCTGGGCCGAGTACAGGGGCCAGAAGCTTTCCGTCGATGCCTTCAAGGCATATCAACAGGTGGTACGCGCTTCAACCAATGCCTACCTGGCGACGCTCTCGCCAGAAGAGTTGGAGCGAAAGGTAGACTTCGGTGGACGCGAGATGTCCGTTGCCGAGGTGCTGGTGCTCCTGGTGATCCACATCACCGAGCACTCGGGAGAGATCGCGGCACTGAAGGGCATCCAGGGGAGCAAGGGGCTCAGCATGTAGCGCAGCTCCCGGAAAATCTTGGGCACAGCCCACCGATATAGGGGGAGACTGTAGTCGGGGAGGGCGAGCCTCCCGGCGAGCCGCCACGTTGCGCAGAACCAACGCCGCCACGATGTGCTGCCTGTTCCAATGGGGTGCGTTGGTTTGCCATCACGAGGCGGCTCGGCTGGAGCCTCGCCCTCCCTCGCTACGCTCGTCAAGCTAGGAACTGCCCGCCGTCTACGGGTATCACCTGTCCAGTGACAAAGGACGCGCTGGTTATCAGCGCCACAATCACCTCCGCCACGTCCTCAGGTTCGCCGTACCGCCTCAGGACGGCCCTCTCTTGCACGGCCATCAGCCCCTCCGGCCGGTCCGTGTTCCAACGGGTGTTGACGAATCCCGGAGCAACTGCGTTCACCCTGACCGCCGGACCCAGGGCAACCGCCAGCGTCTTTGTCATATTTATAATCGCCGCCTTCGAGGCAGCGTAGGCGATGGAAGAGCCCGAAGCGTGAAGGCCGGCGGTAGAGGCAACGTTGACTATACATCCTCCGCCCTGGGACAGCATCACTTTCCCGGCGGCGCGGGAGCAAAAGAACGTCCCCTTCACGTTGACTGCCAGAACCCGATCCCATATCTCCTCGGTCAACTCGTCCAGGTTCTTGAAAGGAACGAAGACGGTGGTCCCAGCGTTGTTCACGAGGATGTCCAGGCGACCGAAAACCTTCGTGGTCTCCTCCACCATCGCCGACACCTGCCGGTCGTCGGAAACGTCGGCCCGAACCAGCAACGCCTTGCGACCCAGGGCCTCGACGGCCGCCGCCGTCTCTTTGGCCTCAGCCTCTGACCTGGTGTAGTTGACCACCACGTTGGCGCCCTGCCTGGCCAGCATGAGGGCCGTGGCTCGCCCCATCCCCGTGGCTGACCCCGTTACGAGAGCAACCTGATCCTGCAGAGTCATCCCTGATCCTCCTCTATGTAAGCTCGAATTGCCGCCTCACAGCCTTTGCCGGTCCACCCATTTTACGCCAGCAACGGATCCAGCAACATCGCTACGCTTCCCCCCAAACCTGGGCCGAAAATTGCTGAAACGACTCTGCTGTCTGACGATTGCGGTAATCGTCCATCCGCCCTGGACCTCACGATGAATAGCTGTCTCAACTGTTGTGCGCAGCCTTTTACAAACTTTTATCAGTCTCGGTGAAACTTTGGAGGGCGTCGAGCGTTAATTATTGCGAAAGCAGCGTCCAATCCCGACTATCGGAGATTCGACACAGCAAGGAGAAGGAGAAGAATGCTAGCTAGAATCGACAGAGTCTGGAAGCGCCGCGTGGCGACGGCAGGCGCCGTCGGCGCAGCCGTGGCCTTCATGGCCGTGACTGCAGGAGCCCAGGCCAACATCACGGAGTTCGGTGTTCCCACCTCCGGGAGCCAGCCCACGAACCTGGCGCTCGATAGTTCCGGCAACGTGCTGTTCACCGAACTAGCCGCCAACAAGATCGGAAAGATGGACCCGAACGGCAACTTCCAGGAGTTTGACGTAGGGACGCCGTCCAGCCAACCCTGGGGCATAGCCGTCGACTCGACAGGCCGCGCCTGGTTTACCGAGGCGCAAGGCAACAAGATCGGCAACATGACCACCAGCGGGCAGATGGGTCAGGACAACATCCCCACGGGAAACAGCCAGCCCCGAGGCATCGCCATCGACTCCGCGGGTAACACCTGGTTTGCTGAGTCAGCCGGCAACAAGATCGGCCGGCTCTCGGGATCAGCCTTCAGCGAGTTCGGAGTCCCCACCTCGAACGCCCAGCCGTGGGGGCTGGCGATCGATGGATCGGGGAATATCTGGTTCACGGAGCGAAACGGCAACCGGATCGGCCGAATGACCCAGTCCGGAGTGTTCAGCGAGTTTGGCATACCGACGGCTAGCAGCCAACCTACGGGCCTCGCCATCGACTCTTCCGGAAACATCTGGTTCACTGAGTTCGCCGCCAACAAGATCGGAGAGATGACCCCTGCCGGAGCCTTCAACGAGTTCAATATCC
>JAJYKO010000159.1 GCA_021788565.1 Chloroflexota bacterium | reverse complement strand
ACCGCCGGATGCAACTCCTGCCACGCCGCGCGCGCGGACAGCAAGAGCGTCAAGATCATCCGGCCGACGGCACCGATCGTATCCGAGATTGACTTCAGCGGTAACCAATAAGGTTCGCTAGAGCGAAGGATCTCTCCATGTCGACGAAGAGGCCATTCGCTGCCGCTCGGGTCTTGAGGCTGGCCGGCTCGCCTCAAGCGCTCAGGGTGGGACGAGTAAACCACCATTATCTCGGCACCCGCGCTCTTCAGAGAGAGCAGTTGCGCGGTGAAGTCCTTGGCGCTGGTAGTGAACTTCTCCCTTTTCACCACTGACAGGCCGGCTTCCTTTGCATACTGCTCAACCAGGTCAGCACCTGCTGTACCGAAGGCATCGGAGTCATGGAGGATGCCTATTTTCGTGAGCTTGAGATCTTCCTTCGTGTACTTAACCATCGCAGCAGCAGACAGGGAGTCATCTGGGCGGAATCGGGACATCCAGGGGTTATCCATGTGCGTGTTTTTCACCGCGGTACCGCCACTCAGCATCGGGATGGCGAACTTCTTGACGGCATCCGATACAGATTGAACCTGGGTACTCATCACCGGCCCGATCACTGCCACCACCTTGTCCTGCTCGGCGGCCATGTTCAGCGATGAGGCGATTCGTGTCGCTCTGGCAGAAGTAGAAGCAGCCGCGAATATTCCTGTAGGATTATTGCCTCTCCGGGCACGCGCTGGTACGGCTTGTGCGGCAAGGCAATTTGCTGTGGGTGCGAGGTACTATCTTCCTATTGTGATCTCTGGGGCCAGCGGGCAGAATCCGTCGTGCTTGAGGCGGCATCAGGAGCGTTTGACCCGGATCATCCTGTCGATTATTTTCCCATGTGCGAACGGACCCGCCGCTTCTGGCGCCAGAGAAGGCAGCTCTCGGTTAGACCTCAGTAAGAAGGGAGGGAGCCAGGTCTTGCGTGGACCTGGCAAAAGGGATGGCAGATTATTCCGGCTATCAAAGTTATCGTGAACCCGATCAGGACCAGCCGGCCCCGGCTCAGCTCCAAGGAGGAGAGGATCGAACCGGTGACACCCAGGGTGAGGCATCACCCGAATTTCCTTACTCGGACGTCGAGGGGCTAAAGCGTGAGCTGGCGCAGCACCAGAGGGATCTGGAAGCGGTTCAAGAACGAGTCGAGTTGATGAGGCACGAGAGCAAGGCCGAGGCCGAGGCGATTCGCCGCGACGGTGAGGCGAACGCGAGAGAGATCATCCGGAAGGCGACAGCCGAGGCAGACATGGTCGAGCTTCGTGCACAGGTGCGGGCGGAGGAGACTAGGGCTCGGGAAGTCGCCAGGCTGTGGAGCCGCCTGGACGCTGCGATGGCCTCGACGGGAAAGAGAGGGCAAGCAGATAGCGTCAGCGAGGTTATATCCCCACCGATACCAGAGGCGATGCCGGAAGCAGTAGACATGGCCGAAGGGAATGCCGGCGAGGAGGCGAATCAGACTTGGGTAAGAGAGGCCGAGCCTGAAGCGGGGCAGCAACCCACGCCTGGCCCCGATGAGCCGACGACGGCGGAGCATGTCGTCGATGAGGCGGCCGAGTCCGGTCGGGATGGCCAGGAGGAAGCCGAGCATGCGCCCGAGCCGATGGGGGCTTCGCAGCCGCCCGCAGCCGAGGTGCGCCGCTATCGAGTGAGGGGGCCGCTCAGCTTCGGCTCGATGGTGGCGATAGAACAGGCCGCAGGCCGGATCCCTGGGGTGCTATCCGCTAAGGTCAGCCCATCCCCGGATGGTGGAGCGGTCCTCGTGGTGTCCAGCCAGGACCCGAGCAGCACCGAGATTGAGATCAGGCAGATCCCGCACCTTTCGTGGCAGCTGGAGGAGCTGTAATCTAGTTGGTACCCGCGGGAGCGCGGCCGCGCTCCCGCGGGTACCACTCCAACGAACCGCTAAAATCTCCGCTTGCCGCCTGCAACTTTGAGTGGCATGCTTCTTGTAATTAATTAATAGTGATTTCATTTAACTACTCTAGACTGTCGGGATTTACTGGTTTCACCCATCATCTGACTAACAGCGCCTGGCCCCCGCAGCCTCTCTCGAGCCAGGCCTGGAGAAGAGGCTCTTGAACCCACTCGCCTTTGCCCCCAAGACCACCGATCATGACGCGGCCGCGCTTGGGCGGATGAATATGGCTCGAAACCCTTTGCGCGTCCTGCTCGTCGAGGACTCTGAAGACTTTCCTCAATGGCTGCTGAGGGTCCTCAGGCATGGCGGCTACGAGCCGCTATTTCATAGCGTGCACACGCGAGAGGCTCTGGAGAATGCGCTGCGGGGAGGGGAGTGGGATATCGCGATAGTCGATCGCTCCGTGACCGGGCTTGCCGCACTGGCAGCGATCTCACTCGTGAAGGCAATAGGTAACGGTCTGCCTGTCGTCGTGGTCTCTGCGCAACCCGGTGAGGAACTGGCGGTGGAAGCGATCAGGGCCGGCGCCCATGACTACGTGACGAAGAGCAACATCTTCCGGATCATTCCCGCGATAGAACGGGAGCTGACCGCGAGCAAGCCGAGGCGAGATCCGGCGACGGTACAGGCTCTGGCCGAAGAAGCTCTCGAGCAGACAGCTGTGCTCGATGCGACGGTAGCCTCTATTGCCGGCGCCGTGGTGGTTCTAGACGTGGACGGCACGATCCGCCGGGCAAGCCCCGCGGCTGTGGGGCTGTTGGGGTTGGATCCGGACCATGGGCAAGACTTACATGGGGAGCGGCTCGCGGAGTTTCGCTGTGAGACGCACGATGGGAGAGCGCTCGCACCGCACGAGACGCCCGGGTGCCGAGCCTTGAGAGACGAGACCGTCATGGGAGAACTGCTGGTGTTGAGCCGGCGCGACGGCAAGACGGTCTGGGTAGCCGCGAGCGCGGCCCCTATCAAGGCCGCGGATGGCCGGACCCTCGGCGCCGTGGCTACCTTCACCGACGTCACCGCCATGAGGCGGCTGCAGGAGTACCAGGAAGACCTCGTTCGAACCATCTCCCACGACTTGCGAAGCCCGCTGACGGCAATTCTGGGCCATGGGCATATCCTGTATAAGTCTCTTACCCGTGGCAAGATCAACTTGCGGCGGCGAGAAAGCGCCGACGCCATCATACTGGCTGCCCGGCAGATGAATGCCATGATAAGGAACCTGGTGGACTCGGCGCGTATGGAAGCAGGCAAGCTGGATTTGATCCGATCGGAAGTCTGGCTACCTGGTTTGGTGCTGGACATCAAGGCGCGGCTGGCCTCGATCGTCGACACGGAGAGGATCTCTATCACGGCTGATGACGGGCTGCCGCCAGTGCTCGCGGATCCGGATCGCGTGGAGCGCATAGTGACGAACCTCCTGACGAACGCGCTGAAGTACTCCGATCCGAGCACGAAAGTGTCGATAGGGATCTCGCTTGACGGTAACCAGGTCGTAACCTCGGTGGCGGACTGGGGAGACGGTATCTCGCCGGCGGAGGCCTCGCGCCTGTTTCAGCGTTACGGCAGGACGGAGCGGAGCCGCTGGCGGCGAGACAGTGTTGGCCTGGGGCTATACATCACGAAGGGTCTGGTGGAGGCTCACGGAGGGGTGATCTGGGTGAAGAGCGAGGTGGGGAGGGGAAGCACCTTCTACTTCAGCCTTCCGGCGGCCGGCCGGGAGTAGCGCGCGAAATCGGCGAAGATCGGATCGCGCCCGACGTCGGCGTCGGCGCTCCCATCCCCATCCCCCGACACCCGCCCCCGCCCCCCAGGTTGGAACAGCGCCTCGTATTCACCGCCGTCGAAGGGCAGACGCTGTTAACTTTGATGCCGTCCTTCGGGAGTTCGTTCGACACGCTCTTCGCCAGCCCCAGGGCAACGGCCTTGCCAGGGCCCTTGCTGGCGGCCGCCACTATGGCGACCCCGTCTTTCAATCCCAAATCCATCTTTTCGTCCAAGCTTCAGCTACTTCGTTGCCTCTCTGGCGCACTAGAGCTGCGGGCACAAACTGTCAAAGTAAGAATGCAGGAGTGGTGCGGGGCACGGCGCCCGCATGCTATCCTTCAGGCAGAGGCTCGCCAGGTGGTGCATCCACCCGGTTGGCGCTGAGAGTGTGGCCGCACCATTCATTCGCGCGCGTCCTAGTGGGCAGGCAGGTTTTCTCCAACGTGTACGCGCGTGTGAAGCCCGCGGCTATAAGCCTCATCAAGTCGGCGGATGCACCACTCTCGGCCGGATTGCCCGCACGGAGGCCTGAACCCTTGTGGATAACACGGAACTGGTCCTGAATCTGGCGATAGCGGTGCTCTCCGCCTTTGTCGGTGGAACCATCGCGCAGAGGCTGGGTCTTCCGGTGCTGCTGGGCTACATCGCCGGCGGCCTTCTGATAGGGCAGTTCACTCCCGGTCCCACGGCCAACCTCCACGCCGTCCAGCTTATGGCAGAGATCGGGGTGGCACTGCTGATGTTTGTGCTCGGGGCCGAGTTTTCCATCGGCGAGCTGCGCCGGCTGGGGAAAGTGGCCGGCATCGGGGGACCGCTCCAGATCCTCTTCATCATGCTGCTGGGGATCCCTCTCGCGCCGCTCGCCGGCCTTTCTCCAGTCCAGGGTATCTACCTGGGCGCCCTCCTAGCGCTCTCCAGCACTGTGGTCGCCATGAAGCTGCTGATGGGTCGGGGGGAGCTGCAATCTCTTCACGGCCGCGCGGCGCTGGGCATCCTGCTGGTGCAGGACATCGCGATCGTGCCGATGGTCATAGTCCTGCCATCGCTGGCCGCGGGCGGGGAAAACCTGGCGAGCGATCTGGCCGTGGCCGGAGTGAAGGCCGCCGCGGTACTGATGGGGGCCTACCTGGTGGGAGCTCGAGCGGTGCCGTGGGCCCTCGGTCACGCGTCGGTGCCGCACAGCAGGGAGCTGTTCATCCTGGGTGTCGTGGGCCTGGCCCTCGGAACCGCGCTGGTAACCAGCGCCGCGGGACTCTCGCTGGCCTTTGGGGCGTTTCTGGCGGGCTTGGTGATCGGGGAGTCGGAGTACAGAACTCAGGTAGTTGCGGAGGTCGTTCCCCTTCGAGACCTCTTCTCCTCGCTGTTCTTTGTTTCCCTGGGAATGCTGATCGACCCCGCCGCATTGTGGTCTCAGGCAGGCCTAGTAGCGCTCTTGGTGGCCATCGTGGTGATAGGCAAGGTGGCCATCGTCACCCTGTTGGTGGCGCTGCTCGGCCTCCCAGGCAGAGTGGCCTTCCTCGCGGGGCTCAGTCTAGCGCAGCAGGGGGAGTTCTCGTTCCTGCTGGCGGGCATAGGCGTCGACCTGGGCGCTATACCGCAGACCGTCTTCACCCTGGCGCTTGGGACCGTGGTACTGAGTATTCTGATCTCGCCGTTTCTGCTCCGCGCGGGACCGTTTCTGTTGAAGCAGTTGGAGCGAGCGCCCCTGCTAAGCAGGTGGTTTCAAGAGCCGCTTGAAGCATTTCTCGGAGACAAGGAGCTGCATCGGCACGCCGTCATCTGCGGATTTGGCAGGGTGGGCAGCGAGCTGGCCGATGCCTTGGAGAAACGTGGGATGCAGTACCTCGTGATCGACTACAATCCGGACATTGTCAGGGAGAGGCGGGAACAGAGCGTGCCGGTGGTGTATGGGGACGCTGGCAATCCGGTGGTGCTTGACCACGCAGAGTTGAACAGGGCAGTGGTGCTTGCCGTACTGATTCCCGATGCTCGCGCCGCCGAGCTGGCGACTCGGTACGTTCATGCCAAGCACCCGCGGCTGGACATCGTGGCCCGAGCCGCCGATGCCAGCCAGGTAAAACGACTGCAGGATGCTGGGGCCACGGAGGTCGTCCAACCGGAGTTTGAGGCGGGGGTGGAGGTTATCCGCCACGCCATGCGGCGGTACGGGATAGGCGGCCCCGAGCTAAACGCGCTCACATCAGGAAGACGCACAGCCTTCTACCGTCGGGCGACCGGGTGGACGGAGTGATGGGGAGAGGCGGAGACGGGGAGGGCGAGGCTCCCCCCATCAAGCCCTCCGTGAGCTGCAAACGGGGGAGGTCAAGATGACCTCCCCCGTTTGCGACTATTCGATTCGGTGGCGTTGCCCCGGCTAGAACAGCGGTCCGATGAATAGCGGCGCCAGCACCAGGGTGATGGTGCTCAGCAGCTTCACCAGCACGTGCAGCGACGGTCCAGCGGTGTCCTTGAAGGGGTCACCCACCGTGTCGCCAACAACCGCGGCCGCGTGGGCCATGGTGTTCTTGCCAACCACCTTGCCGTCTATCTTCATATAGCCGGCCTCTATGAACTTCTTCGCGTTGTCCCAGGCACCGCCGCCGTTATTCAGCACGGTCGCCAGCATGATGCCGGCGATGGTGCCAACCATCAGGAACCCTGCCGTGGCCTCTGCCCTCAGCAGCAGGCCCACGAGGACCGGCATACCCACGGCCAGGATGCCCGGGGCCACCATCTCACGCAGAGCGGACCTAGTGGTTATGTCGACGCACCTCGCGTAGTCAGGCTTTGAGGTACCCGCCATTATGCCAGGATCGGTCTGGAACTGGCGGCGGACCTCCTCGATAATGGCGCTGGCGGTGCGCTGAACCGCGCGGATCGCCAGCGAGCTGAAGAGGTAGACCAACATCGTGCCGAGTAGCGCGCCCACGAACACGTCCACGTTCGCCAGGTTGACCGTGTCGAATGTGTAGTTCGCCGCGATCCCGGGTCGCGTGCGCATGACCTGGGTCACCTTATCCAGGTAGGCACTGAACAGAAGGAAGGCCGCCAGCGCGGCGGAGGCAACCGCGTAGCCCTTGGTGAGGGCTTTGGTAGTGTTGCCCACCGCGTCCAGGGCATCGGTGATCCTGCGGGCCTCGGCCGGAGCGTGGGCCATCTCGTTGATGCCGCCGGCGTTGTCGGTGATCGGCCCGAAAGTGTCCATCGAAAGGATGTAGGCGCAGGTCATCAGCATCCCCATGGTGGCCACGGCGGTGCCGTAGATACCGCCGTGATCCAGTCCGGTCGTAGATCCCAGCCAGAAGGATAGAAGCAAGGCGATGCCAATGGTGACGGCCGTGCTGGCCGTCGTCTCGAAGCCGACCGCGAGGCCGGCCACGATGTTGGTCGCGGGCCCTGTTCTCGACGCGTCAGCGATCGATCTAACCGGTCGCCACTGGCCCGCGGTGTAGTACTGGGTGATGAATACGAAGACGATGCTGGTGGCGATTCCGACCAGTCCGGCCCAGGCGAACTGCATATCGCCGAGCATCACGCTGACGACGAACACCATGAAAACCGCCGACAGCCCCGCGGCCACGTAGTAGCCGCGGTTGAGCGCCTTCATCGGGTTGTCTTCGCTGGCCCCGCCGACGAAGAGGATACCAATCATGGAAGCGACGGAGCCGAAGGCGCGCACCACCAACGGGAAGACGATCCAGGCAGGGTTCTTGGTGGCTGCGTAGATGGCCACGCCAAGGATCATGGCGCCGATGTTCTCGGCAGCCGTGGACTCGAACAGGTCCGCGCCACGACCGGCGCAGTCACCGACGTTGTCTCCCACGAGATCCGCGATGACGGCCGCGTTCCGCGGGTCGTCCTCTGGAATGCCAGCCTCAACCTTGCCGACAAGGTCAGCGCCCATGTCAGCGGCCTTGGTGTAAATTCCGCCGCCCAGCTGCGCGAACAGGGCCACGAAGCTGGCGCCAAATCCGAAGCCCACGATCAGGAACGGCGCCAGATCGGGGTGGGCCAGCCCGCCATAGGCGTAGAAGATGCCCGCTACTCCCAGCAGGCTCATGGCGATTACCAGGAAGCCGGAGACCGCGCCGCCGCGCATGGAGACGGTGATCGCCTCCGCCAGGCTTCGCTGCGCCGCGCTGGCGGTGCGAATGTTGGACTGCACCGCCACGTACATCCCGATGAAGCCCGCCAGTGCGGAGCACCCGGCGCCCACCAGGAACGCGATACCCGTCCTGACGCCGAGCCCGCTGTCGTTCTCAACCCAGCCGATTAACAATCCGATGAGGACTGCGGTCACGATGGCGAGCATACCGATGGTGCGATACTGCCGCTTCAAGAACGCCATGGCGCCCTCGAAGATGGCACCCGCCACCGCCCGCATGGCATCGTTTCCGGTGTCGCGGCGCAATACGTCCCACGCCATGTAGAAAGCGAACAGGATCGTCACGAAGCCGGCGACAGGGACTATCCAGATCAAGTCCATGACGATGAGAACCCTCCCATAATCAGAGTGAGTTTTTTCCTGAACCACAACCCGAGTGGGTACCCGCGGACACAAAATGGGCGGAGCACAACCGCTCCGTCCCGCGAGCCCCGCCACAACCAGCCGTCGCGGCTCGACATGCCCGCGTCCATCAGCGCATCGATATCGTCAGATGTCATGTGGTGCGCGAATCACAATGGGACTGAACCCAAACCTCGCAAGTAGAATGCCCGACTACACGCATCACTGGTGCCGCGAAGGCACCCGCAACTATAACACAACGTGCTCAAGGGCACCAGGCAGCGACGCAATCACGCGATAAGCATCGCATCTCCGAAACTGAAGAAGCGGTAGCGGAGTTGCACTGCTTCCTCGTAAGCCGCAAGCAGCCTTTCCCGCCCGGCAAGTGCGCTCACCAGCATGATCAGGGTCGACCGCGGCAGGTGAAAATTGGTGATCAAAGCGTCCACCGCTTTGAAGCGATAACCCGGATATATGAAGAGATCCGCCCACGCGGAGCCGGCGGCTATCTCCGCCGGAGAGCCATCCCGGGCCGCGCTCTCCAACACCCTCACGGTAGTGGTCCCGACCGCTATTACCCTCCGCCCCTCTCCCCTGGCCGCCGTGATCTCTTCCGCCACATCGTCTGGGACCTCGTAGAACTCCCTGTGCATCGGGTGGAGGGTGGGATCCTCCTCCTGCACCGGGCGGAAGGTGTCGATACCAATGTGGAGGGTCAC
>JAJYKO010000158.1 GCA_021788565.1 Chloroflexota bacterium | reverse complement strand
CTTCTACAAGGCCGACCGATCCCGTTCGAACAGCGGCACAGGACTGGGCCTGGCAATTGCCAAGCACGTGGTGCAGGCCCACGGCGGCCGGATCTGGGTGGAAAGCATTGAGGGCAAAGGGGCCACTTTCTACTTCACCTTGCCCATTGCTGGGGATGGGGGATAGGGAATGGGTGTTGGGGAACCATCCCCCATCCCCCATCCCCCAATCCCCATCACAGGTGGTACGTTTCGAAGAGGCGCTTGTCCGCGTCGCCGAGGACGTCGGCGAACACCTCGACGTGAGGCTCGAGCCCTGAGTTCTTCAGCTTCTTCTTCAAAAGCTCGTCCAGTTGGAACAGTCCGGCCGCGTTCAGCATATGGACGGTGATTCGCACCGGCTTCGTCTCACCCTCCTTTATCTCCACCGCGTCGATAGCCGCGGCGGAGAGCGAGTGGATGTTCATATGGCCCGCCTCAAAGGCTATGCGGCTGCGCCCCTTGGCCATGTCCATCGCGTCGGCCAGACGGATTGTTCCCGCCTCCAAGGTCATGGGATGGCCATCGCTGCGGTGGTTGAGAATGGCGTGGAGCGTCTCTGAGACGACTATTCTCTTCGGCACCGTTGAATAGATACCGTCCAGCAGTTCCATCGCCTTGTAGTGGGCCAGGAAAATCCCCATCTCCTCGTGATTAACCCGATCGATGGACATTCCAACGTCGTGGAGCAGCGCCGCCAGGGCGACAACCACCTCCGCGTCGTCGCTGGTCAACTGATGGTCCTTCACTAGGTTAGGGGTGAGCCCGCTGGCAACCAGCATCCTGAAGAGACGGAGCGCGATGTTCACCACTATCTGCATGTGGATCGGGCCATGGTCGCTCATCGCCAGCCGGTCCACGGCGTTGATGTTCTGGCAGCGCCAGATGGTATGAAGGTCTTCGTCGGCATTGATGCGATCGAGCACCTGCTTGAGCACGGTGTTGTGTCTGGTGGGAAACCGGATTACCTCCGCCGGCCTGAGTGGCTCGGTGCCTCTCGCCGACTCCGGTTTCGGCGGCGAGGGAAAGCCCTCCACCTGCCGGATTTCGGGTCGTGGGCCGCTTTCGTCTTGCATGGCCGATCACTCCATAGTGAGTACTTGTGTCCTCACGAGTCTAGCAGACCATGGAGCAGGAATCGAGGAAAAGGCCGCGGCTCATCGGGGGACAAAGCGGGGACCGCCTCGACCGTGAACAAGGCCAAGATCAATTCGATCACGTATCAGGGCAAGCCATTGCATCAGTAGCGAACAAACGGCTGTCAGCTATCAGCAGTGCAAGCGGACCCCGCTTACACTTCGACGTGCCGGCCCGGCCCATTCCATGCTGAATCAGGCGGTTGGATGACTTTCGTGAAACTCACTCTCTACTGGAGGAGACACCAGGATTGCTTATGATGGCTGTACAGGCAATCGCTTTCCTCGCGGGGCTGTTCATAGTCGTCGCGGCACTTCTCTCGACTCTCCGGACGTTCGTCCTGCCGAGGGCAGCACCGGATGTGATCACCCGTTTTGTCTTCGTCATGATACGGAGGGTCTTCGACTTCCTGACATTCAGGTCCGAGTCCTACGAGACGCGCGATCGGATCATGGCCTTCTTCGCGCCGATTTCCCTGCTGCTACTGCTTCCAACCTGGCTGTTCCTGGTTCTAGTCGGCTACGCCGCGATGTTCTGGGTGCTGGGCACCACGTCTTCGCAAGCAGCGATCAAAGAGAGTGGCTCCTCGCTGCTGACGCTCGGCTTCGTTTCGGCCGAGGACTTCCCGAGGACGGTACTTGCCCTTACAGAGGCCACCATTGGCCTGATGCTGGTGGCGCTCCTGATCGCCTACCTGCCGACCATATACTCGGCCTTCTCACGCCGCGAGGCCGCCGTGACGCTGCTGGAGGTCAGGGCAGGTAATCCCCCCTCCGCCGTAGAGATGATCAAGCGATTCCACCGGATTCATGGGCTGGACAGACTGAGCGAACAGTGGAGAGCGTGGGAGGAGTGGTTCGCGGACGTGGAAGAGAGCCACACCTCACTGGCGGTGTTGGTGTACTTCCGCTCGCACCACGCAAACCGTTCGTGGGTAACCGCGGCGGGCACCGTGCTGGATGCGGCATCGCTGGTCCGCGCGGTCGTGGACATACCGGGCGACCCCCAGGCCGATCTCTGTATACGCGCGGGCTACATAGCGCTGCGCCGCATCGCGGACTTCTTCAGCGTGCCCTATGACCCAAACCCGAAGCCGACAGACCCCACGACCATCACGCGCGAGGAGTTCGATGAGGCGTGCCGGGACCTGGAAGATGCCGGAGTCCCGCTGGTCGCCGACCGGGATCGGGCGTGGCTGGACTTCAATGGTTGGCGGGTGAACTACGATGTCCCGCTACTCACCATCGCCAACCTCACAATGGCGCCGTACGCGCCGTGGTCATCGGATCGGGGCCCGGTCTTCAGGGTATCCGTCCTCCCGCGGAGCAACCACTAGCCGCAATACCGTTTACTTAAGCCGCCGAGGGCCGGCTCGCCCCCTGGAGGTGCCGGCTCGCAGCGGGCCAGGGTCCTTAAGTAAAGCGTATTGACACCAGCCCGTTCTGCACCGCTGCTCTAATATCGTTGCTTCAGCAATAGCCGAAAGAACCAGAGGGTGGGAAGCCTTTAGACCTCCCCTTCCTTGGACCCACTGAAGAATCGCCGGAATCCGCCGATGATTTTACATGAAGTTAACATGGTACTAACGAGTTATTGATGATCCTGTGCTATTCTTCAAATGGAGAATAAGGAGATGAGTGCTTCTGGCGGTAAGGGGAAGACGGTGAAGAGTAGGTTGCCACCTTCGGACGGGAGTGGTGAAGCACAGTTGGCCCTGCCTGGCATCAGCCTCGATTCGCCAGCGTCTCCGACGACAGGGAATACCGAGCATCCGGAGAGCCCCAGGGGATTCGTTCGGGTGACCCGGGATCCCGATGTCGCTCGCTCATATTCGGATAACATCGCTTTGGGCTACGCGGTTGCTCAGGGGTTGGCGCGCGCGCTGGCCACAATATCGCCACAGGATTTGGCGGATCTTCGCGCCAAGGTCGCTCAAGAGAAATCGCAGGCAAAACCCACCGCCCGCAGGAATGGCCGTCCCTAAGACGATGCCCCCAGCACCCTCAGGGCTCGGCTCAGGTGCGCGGACAGAGGTTGTCCCGTGACCGCTCGAAAGACCAGATCCACCCCCCGGGAGAAGCTCGCTCCCATGTAGCAGTATCCTTCGACTAGGTTCGGGGCCTCGAAAGACGCAGGCGAGCCCAGGTCCTCGTTTCGGTAACGCCTGGCCATCAGACAGACAAAATCCTCACGTGCGCGGCCGCTTAACTCTCTCTCCCTCTCTGGTGTAAGCCCGCAAAATACCAGCGCCGCCCGGGCCATGCCCAGGGCCTCGCCTGGGTGGCTCACGCGGGTAGTCGGAAACTCAGCTCGAATAGCGGCCGCTCGGGCCGGTCCGCTGTTGGTGGCCCAGGAGAGCAGCTCTGCCAGCCGCTGGGGGAAATCCTCGCCAGAACAGAGACGGGAGGCGACGTAAGATTCCAGTCGCTCCAGAGGGGTTGCACCGGGACGGCAATAGGCTCTCACCACCAACTCCCAGAGAAGCTTCTCGGCCAAGTCCCTTGGCAGGGCTCCAGTCTACCAGACAGAGCCCGCCTTCAACAATCGTTCTCCACGCCTTCTTTTTCACCGGCATGCTGCTCCTTTGTCTCCAGAGGCTCAGGTGCAGAGCGACTAGTGGAAAGGCCGCCACCTCTTCCAGTTTCATGCGCGCGCCTAGCTACAGGAAGGAGGGGAACGGTACGTTCGGCTCCTCCTCCAGGAACTCATCGGTGCCCTTCGGGTACTGGTACTTGCCAAGGTCCTGATCGTCCGGGTAGACGAACCTGCCACCCACCTTCCAGATGAACAGCTTGAACTTCATCTGGTGCTTGTTGAAGTCGTGGAGCAGCACGAGTTCGTTGGGGTCGGCGTTCTGGGCAGCCCAGAGATCGTAGTGGAGTGGGATCAACACCTTCGCGTTAAGACTCCAGGCTATGCGCAGAGCGTCGGAGGCGTTTACCTTGTCCATTATGCCGGGGCCGTTCTCACCATAGGACACGAAGCAAACGTCTATCGCGTGCTGCCGGCCGTGCTTCAGGTAGCCGTTGGCGGCGTGGGAATCCCCGCTGTGGTAGATCGTCCCGCCCGGCGTTTTGATCACGTAGTTGACGGCCCGCTCGTCCATATCGGGCACGGGCTTCCCCCGCAGATCCCCAGCGGGTGGGGGCGTGATCAGCACGGTCCGGTCGAAGGATTCCACCGCTACGATCGTGATGTCCTTGACCCTTACCTCATCTCCAGGTATCACTCGGACGATGCGGCTTTCGGGGACTCCCCACTCCGCCCACATGTCGCCGCACATCTTCGGTCCGATGAAAAGCGCCTCAGTGTTCTGCACCGCAGCGGCCGCGGTGAATTGGCAGATGTGATCGCGGTGAATGTGGGTAGACAGCAAAGCGTCGAGCTTCCTGACCCGGAAGGGGTCGATCACGTGGGGGCTCACCCTTATGAAGGGCGGCCTCGCGTGGGACCCCGTCATCCTGACGATCTGGTGGTCCTTCATGACCTCGTAGGGTGGGTTCGCTCGGGTGTCCTTGCCTCGCTGAGCCCACCAGTCAATCACGATGTCCGTGTTCCCGGGCGTCTTCATCCAGACCGCCGTGCAGGCCAGCCACCACATGGCCAGCTTACCCGGCTCCACGACTTGCTCCTCTATCTCCTCGTTCAGCCAAGTTCCCCATTCCGGGAAAACGCTTCTCAACCACTCATCGCGATCGATCTTGTTGACGTCGATAGGCGGCATCGCATTCCTCCGCATAGCCGCTGATAGGATGTGATCAGCGAGGGCGTTGCCTACTTAACTTCTGCCAGAACGGACTTGATCAGAGTCTCAGCCTCGGTCCAGTGAGCTGTGAACTGGGCGGTGTCCATGTACTTCGTGACGATCCCCGTCTCCGAAGCCTTGCTCTGGTACTGCTGGTTGTCGAACACCTTCTTGCTGACGTCGCTCCAAAGCTTGACGAACTCGGGGTTCACGCCTGCCGGGAAATCGAGTCCGAGGGTGCGCACCATCACAGTGTTCTTGTAGCCCATCGACTCGAAGGTAGGCACACCGGGCCAGGCCTTGTTCTCCACGCTGTCGTAGACGCCGAGCGGCCGCAATTGTCCGGACTTGAACTGAGGCGCCAGGCCGGTAGCCATCACGCCGCCACCGTCGATGTGACCACCAAGCATAGCGGTGACCTGCTCCGAACTGCCATTGAAGTGCACGAAGGCGAAGTTGACGCCCGCCGCCTTGGCCACCAGCGCGGAACCTTCGTGACTCGGAGACAGCAGACCATTGGTCCCGATTTTTACCTTCTCGGGGTTGGCCTTGGCGTAGTCCAGCAGTTCCTTGGCCGTCTTGAACTGGCTAGTGCCGGGCACGACCATGCCGAAGGGCTCCATGGCCGTCACGGCGATGGGCTGCAGGTCTTTTCTGCTGAAGGCGGCCTTCTTGTCGGGATCGAGGTAGGCGGTGATCGTCGACTGGAGAGACTCAACCCCGACTGTGTACCCGTCTGGCTTGGAATGAGCCACATCGGTGATGCCCACCTGGCCCGCGGCACCCGGCTTGTCGACGATGCTGAGCGGCACCCCCAGTTCCTTCTCGTAGAAGGGTTGCGCTATGCGAACCCAAACGTCATTGGGGCTGCCTGCCGCCCACGGGACGATCACTGTGATGCTCTTACCGGGCTCGGGGTAGTTAAGCTTGGCTGCCGGAGCCGCAGTGGATTGCACGGCGGGGGCGGCCGCCGGGGCCTTGGCTGCCGGAGCAGCGGTGGGCTGAGGGGGAGCAGACTGGCTGCAACCGACGACGAGGATGCCTGCTACCAGAACAGTCGCGAGCATTGGCAGAAACAAGCGCTTCAACTGGGCCCTCCTTACCTGTTCGTACCGGCTAGGAGCCGGTACATAACGAACGGATATCCGTCGTGCGGCGCACTAGGCTCAAGGGGACACAGCGGACCGATTCGGGGGATTCCTAGGTGATCGGCATCTTCTGACACCTCCCGAGTCTTTTCGACCGGCTGCCAGGGTCGGACGCGTATGCCGCAGAACATCTTGAGCGGGGTGCATTGAGGGCGCTATCGTGTACGTAGAAGCCAACAGCAGCATACATTCTGGCCAGCTCATTGTCAATACAGATAATCTTCTTTATGCCTGATTGACAGTCTCGATCCTCTGCATCCGCACCGGCAGCATGACGAATACTCAATCGCGTCACCATCGCATCCTGATCTCTTCTTGCACATCGGTTTCTCTGCTTCAGTCTCATGATGTGTTAGCTGGACAAGAAACGGCGGCATGCCCACGTCCGACGCACGCCGCTGCGACGGAATTAACAAGACGTTAACAATCCGTTGAATGGGCGTTAAACGGCGAGGGTTACTATTTTCTCGGAAAAGTGAAAAGCAGAGACCGTGAGAGGTCGAAGGAGCGACGAGAAGGAAAGATGCTTAAGAATCAACGAGAGACGATTAGATTCGGGGCGGTGCTTGCTAGGGGCTGGGGGCGAATGCTGGCTGCCTCTCTCAGTCTGGGCTTCGTGATCGTGGCCGCTGCCTGTAGCGGCGGAGCGTCACCCGTGACCGCGCCCACCACGGGGCCGGCGTCGGCGCCGACCAGCGGCGCGTCAGGGGCCGCGCCGGCAGGTGCCATAACTCCCGCCAAGAGCCTCACGGGTGCTGGATCCACCCTGGCGTACCCCCTCTACTCCAAGTGGTTCGCCGTGTACAATCAGAAGTACGGCGTCCAGGTTAACTACCAGGCCATCGGGTCTGGCGCTGGCATCCAGCAGCTGATTCAGAAGACGGTCGACTTCGGGGCCAGCGACGCCCCCATGACCAACGAGCAGCTGAAGTCCGCCCCGGGGCCGATACTCCACATCCCTACCGTCCTAGGCGCGGTCGCCATCACCTACAACGTCCCAGGGGTTAGCACCGGCCTCAAGTTCACCCCGGACGTGATCGCGGGGATCTTCCTCGGTAACATCACCAAGTGGAGCGATCCCAAGATCGCAGCCGACAACCCGGGCGTTAAGTTCCCAGATACGGCCATCGCCGTGGTTCACCGCTCGGAGGGCTCCGGCACCACCAATATCTTCACGGACTACCTGAGCAGCGTAAGCCCCGAGTGGAAGAGCAAGGTAGGCGCGAGTATCTCCGTCAACTGGCCGGTCGGGATCGGTGCGAAGGGCAGCGAAGGGGTGGCAGGCCAGGTCCGGCAGACTACGGGGTCGATCGGCTACGTGGAGCTTGCCTACGCCATCCAGACCAAGATGCCCTACGGACTGGTGAAGAACCAGGCGGGCCAGTTCGTCGAGCCCACCCTCGACTCGACTGTGGCCGCGGCAGCCGCGGATGCCTCTAGTATGCCGGCAGACATGCGGGTGTCGATAGTTAATGCGCCGGGTGCGACGAGCTACCCTATCGCCGGATACACCTACATTCTGGTTTACAAGGACCAGAGTGACGCGAGCAAGGGCAAGGCGCTGGTGAACCTCCTGTGGTGGGGGATCCACGATGGAGAGAGCTATGCCAAAGGCCTGCTCTACGGCCCGCTGCCGACAGACGTGGTGACCAGGGACGAAGCCGCGATCAAGTCCATAACCTATCAGGGGAAGCCGCTGTATCAGTAGCAAATAGCAATTAGAGATTAGCTATTAGCCATTAGCACTCAGCTGATGGCTAATAGCTAACTGCTTTCGGAGGCACTATGGCAACCGCGATTGGACGAAAAGCGCGGACGACCTCACTGAGCGCAGAGTCAGCCGGCCGCTCCAACAGGGGCGATCGGCTCTTTCGGTGGGTGGTGACGGCTCTGGCCGTCAGTATTCTGGTTCTGGTGATCCTGATCGCCTTCAAGATGGTGGACGCCTCGATGCTATCGATCCGTACTTTCGGATTCGGGTTCCTTTCCGGCACCACCTGGGACCCAGTATTCAGGCACTTTGGCGCCCTTCCATTCATATACGGGACGCTCGTCTCCTCCTTTCTTGCGCTTCTCATCGGCGGCCCCATCGCGCTCGGGGCGGGGATATACCTGGCAGAGCTTTCCCCTGGCTGGCTGCGCAACCCCCTCTCCTTTCTGGTGGAGCTGCTGGCGGCGATTCCCAGCGTCGTGTACGGTCTGTGGGGGATCTTCGTGCTGGCACCCATTCTCAGCTCGGCCGTGGAGCCGTTCCTGGCAAACACGCTGGGCTTTCTACCGCTCTTCCAGGGCCCCCCTTATGGAGTCGGAATGCTGGCCGGAGGGCTGATCCTGGCTATCATGATCATTCCGACAATCGCCGCAGTCTCTCGCGACGTGATGGCGGCGGTTCCAAACACACAGCGCGAGGCGTTGCTGGCCCTCGGCGGAACCCAGTGGGAAGTGATAAAGCTGGCCGTCCTCCCGTACGCCCGCTCGGGAATACTCGGAGCCGTAATCCTGGGACTCGGGCGAGCCCTGGGTGAGACGATGGCGGTGACTATGCTGATCGGGAATAGACCGGAGATCTCGGCCTCGCTCTTTGCGCCCTCCTACACCATGGCCAGTGTCATCGCCAACGAGTTCACCGAGGCTACCTACGACCTTTATCTGGGAGCGCTGGTCGAAGTAGGGCTGGTACTGTTCGGGGTAACGCTGCTGCTGAACGCCGTGGCGAGACTGCTCGTATGGCGGGTCGCCTACGGGCCGACGGGGGGATGAGCATGGCCTCTTATCAGGGTGGAAACCACAGGCGCCGCAAGGTTACCAACGCCGTTATGCTAGGTCTCGCGGGACTCGCCACGGCGGTGGCTGTGCTGTTCCTGTTCGCTGTTCTGGGATACGTCATCATCCAGGGGGGATCCGCCATCA
>JAJYKO010000157.1 GCA_021788565.1 Chloroflexota bacterium | reverse complement strand
CACGTAGTCGAACGCCTCATCCGGATAGTCCTCCAATCCCTCGTCCAGGTCTCCATGGTGGACCGAGAGCCCTCTGGCTATGCAACGGTAGACCCCTTCTTCGGAGATCTCCACCCCCCTGGCGGTAACCTGGCGCTCCTTCACCAGCAGCTCCATCAGTTCCCCGTCACCGCACCCCAAATCCAGGACGCTGCTCCCCGGCTCGATCATCTCGCAGATCAGTTGCAGGTCGATTCTGCCGGAGTTCAGCCCTGTATCGCTAGCGTTCGGCACCGTTATGGCGCTCACCTTGTGTCTACCTTTCTAGCCGATGTGTAGGCGAGGAAGCTTCTGATTATGTGCGTCTGGGCCTCCTCCTCCAGGAGGAAGGCATCGTGGCCGTAGGAGGAGGGAATCTCGCAGTAGCTCACGTCCGCGTTGTTGGCCTTAAGCGCTTTCACTATCTCCTTCGACTGGTACGGCGGATAAAGCCAGTCGGAACTGAAGGAGATCACCAGGAATCTCGCCTCGACTCCCCTGAAGGCCAGGGCCAGAACCTGATCGCCGTTCGCCAGGTCAAAGTAGTCGATCGCCTTGGTTATATACAGGTAGCTGTTTGCGTCGAAGCGGCGAACGAAGCTGTCTCCCTGGTAGCGCAGGTAGCTCTCCACTTCAAAGTCTGTCGAGAAGTCGTACCCGTACTTCTCCTTATTGCGCAGCCGCCGTCCAAACTTCCGGTGCATAGATTCGTCACTCAGGTAGGTGATGTGCCCGACCATCCGCGCGACTCCGAGGCCTGGCAGGGGAGTATTCTTGCCGTAGTAGTCTCCCCCGTGCCAGTTCTGATCTGCCATGATCGCCTGCCGCCCCACCTCATCAAAGGCTATTCCCTGTGCGGAGAGCCTCGCCGTGGTGGCGATTGGTATGCACGATCTCACCATGTCGTGGTAGGACACAGCCCACTGGAGTGCCTGCATGCCTCCGAGGGAGCCCCCCGTGACGCAAAGAAGTTGCCGAATCCCGAGGCTGTCTATCAGCGCCTTCTGAGCGCGAACCATGTCGCCCACGGTGACCACCGGGAAGCTGAGTCCGTACTGTCGCCTGGTGCCGGGGTTGATGGAACTCGGTCCGGTCGACCCGCGGCACCCACCGATTACGTTGGAACTGATCACGAAGTAGCGGTCCGTATCGAATGCCTTGCCCGGACCGATCATGCCGTCCCACCAGCCGATTCTCTTGCGATCGGCCGACTTCGTGGCTCCGAACCCAACGTCCGCTGCGCTCACGCCGTCGTCGCCCGCGCTAATTCCGGCGGCATGGGCGTCGCCCGAGAGGGCGTGGCACGTTAGGATGGCGTTGGATCGGTCGGCGTTCAGCTGCCCGTAGGTCTCGTAGGCCAGAGTTATTGGACCCAGCCTCTCTCCGCTATCCAGCACCATTTCGTTGGGCGGTTCCGCGAAGGAGAAGTATTGGGTTGAGACCTCGCCGAGCGAGCCCTTTTCCTTTGCTACCGAACCCATCTGAGAGCCCCTAACCGTAGGTGTAGGGGCCGGCGGCCCTGCCGGCCCGCGGGCGGCCAGAGTCGGCCGCCCCTACAGGAATTGACACGCATCTATGTCCTCAAATAACAGAGACAGGCCCTCGATCCCCTCAGGGACGAGAAGCCTGTCTCGTGTAACCACCCTGTTTCGCCGCGGCCTCACGGCCACGGCCTCAACGAGTACGGGGTCCACCGACCCGATACTCCAGCCTTTCTAACGGGGGCTGTTCGTCTCTACGAGACACCGGCGCGACCTACTGAGGGCGCTACACCCCGTTCAGCCCGCAGCTCCAGGGCCATTTTCGCCGGTCTCTCCAGCGCCGCTTCGCAGCTTCCGCGGCTCTCTGTGGCTCTCGGGACCGGGTACTCGTCCCCTTCAACGCCTTTGCACTATGAAGGTGCCACCAGTCGGTGGCAGATAGATTATAGATCGCGGAGGAGCGGATGTAAACGACTCATTCACGTTCGACAAGGATGTTGCCGTCGGAGTATGATGAGCGCCGTCCCTCCCAGCCGCTGTGCCATGAGTCGGTGACTGCAGAGCGGGCAAAAGCTTTCGAGGCAGGCTTAGGAATTCGTGACGGCTGGGATTGCTGCACCTGGGGAGGGTGGTCAGGGCGGCCTCGCCACCACCGGGAACGATTGGCGTCGCAGGCTTCCTTTCTACTATGGGTGGGTCATCGCGATCGCGTGTGGGATCACGCTGGGACTCACCTACACCGTCTGGTACTCCTTTTCTGTCTTCTACGTCGCCTTGCTGGAGTCATTCGGCTGGAGTAGAGCGTCATCCGCGGGAGTATTCTCTGCCTTCGTGCTGGTTGCCGGCGTCGCGGGCGCCGTTGCCGGCGCCCTGGCCGATCGGTATGGACCGGGGAAGGTCGGCTCGGCGGGAGCGCTCATCCTTGCCGCTGGTCTAGTGGCTTGCAGCCGGATATCGGAGTTGTGGCACTTCTATGTCTTCTATGGCGTTGTGTGTGCCATCGGCCTTGCCGGTGCGGGCTGGATCCCCACTGTCACGATGGTGAGCAGATGGTTTTCGGCCAAGTACGGCCAAGCCATCGGGATATCATCCGCCGGGATTGGCGTCGGCATTCTGGTGATGGTACCGGCCGCGCAGATGGTCATCACAGCCATGGGTTGGCGCTCAGCCTACCTGGTGCTGGCAGGAGTCGTGCTGTTCGGTATCGTGCCCATCTCGGCCTTCGTTCTGCGAGGAAGGCCAGAGGATATTGGCCTGCAGCGCGACGGTAGAGTGCCGGACGCCGGAGAGCAGGCGAAAGCCCCCATGGCTCCGGCTCAACCATCAAGGGTGGTGGATCGGGGGTGGGCTGAGCGCGCCTGGACAGTGGCGTCGGCCGTTCGCACTCCGCGCTACTGGTTTATCTTCCTGATGCTAGGGACGGGAAATATCGCCGCGCAGATGATCATGGTGCACCAGGTGGCATTTCTCGTGGACGGCGGGTACGACAAGTTGACCGCTGCGTCGGTCGCGGGACTGGTGGGGCTGTTCAGCATATTTGCCAAGATCGGCTGGGGCTGGGTGTCAGATCGCATCGGGAGGGAGTTGACCTGGACTCTGGGTTTCGCAGCATTGGTGATAGGCATCGGTTGCCTGGTGGCTACCCGGCTGGTGTCATTTCCGATGGTCGTGTTGCTGTATGCGTTCGCCTTCGCCATGGGGTACGCCGTAGCACCTCCCATTGGGCCCGCCGCGGCGGCGGACGTCTTCGCGGGGCGGCGCTTCGGGTCCATCTATGGGAGTCTGGGCATAGGGAACGGATTGGGCAGTGCGGGGGGCGCATGGTCGGCGGGTTACATTTTCGACGTCACCGGCAGCTACTATCTAGCTTTCGGCGTCGCGGCCGTCGCGAGTGTGCTGAGCATCGCGTCGATGTGGGTAGCTGCCCCACGGAGAGTTCGTCTCGTGCCAGGACGTCTACGCACCCGGTCGCGCTCCGGAGCTTAGGCATGGAAAAGCTGTATCCAGTTTTTGAAAGAATGGCGCCGGAGGACGTGTACCGCGACCTTGTCTTCCCCAGTTCCACCGGGACCAGGCCGTACGTCGCCATAAACATGGTGACTACAGTCGACGGCAAGGCCACGAACCATGCTGGCAAGGCCTACACGCTGGGCAGCCGGGTCGACCGCCTGGTTATGCGGAGGATCCGGACCGCGGCGGATGCCGTGATTAATGGCGCGGAGACGCTCCGTCGCGAGAACGTCAACCCATCGGTACCCGCGGAACTGGAGCGGAGTCGTGTGGCGCGGGGGCTCGCCCCGCAGCCCGTGGCGGTGACCGTTACCGCGTCGTGTAACCTGCCGGTGGACCGGACCTTCTTTCAGTCGAGGGGGGGGCAGAGCGTCGTGGTCACCACGGAGCACGCGCCCGTGGAGAAGGTGTCGGCGCTTGCTCAGCACGCGAGGATCTTGCGGGCCGGTGAATACGCTGTGGACCTGCGGCTGATGCTGAGGTTGCTCGCGGAGGAGTTGGGTGTTCGGTGGCTGGTGGTGGAGGGCGGTCCAACCCTGAACGCCGAGCTGATCTCTCTTGGGCTTGCCGATGAACTGTTCTGGACCGTGGCTCCCAAGATACTCGCGGGACCCGCGCAACGCACCATGGTGGAGGAGAGCCCTTTGCCACCGGAAGAGCGACCGGCGATGGAATTGGTGAGTGTCCACGAGCACGAGAGCGAGCTCTATCTTCGCTACCGCTTCGTTCGACCAGCTTGAACGTGCCTGCGGATTGCGCATAGCGCTGGGAGGATGTGGCTGGGGAGGGCGAAGCTCCCGCTGAGCCGCCCCTGACTTGAGGCTAATGTCTACTCTGAAGAGCTGCCGCCACCTGGGCTCGGGGCGGCTCGCCAGGAGGCTCGCCCTCCCGGCTGCCTCGTCGGATCATCGGATAGTCTTCGGTTTCGCCAGGCCGAGAGCCAGTTGCTCCGGTCTGGGTTGTCCACGTTCGTGAAAGCCGGCTTGGACGCCGCTCCATCGGGTTCGACTGTCGCCACGTGCTGTTCCGCAATCTCCAACACGTGGCTGGCCATGCGCACAGCCTCCACGGGATAGTCACCGGCAGCCGTCTCGTCGGAGAGGACTATGGCGTCCAGCCCGTCGCGGACCACGGTCGCGAGGTCACTCACCTCAGCCCGGAGCGGCAGGGGAGTCGAGGCCATACTTGCCAGCAGTTGTCCGCCGTTCATCACGAACTTTCCCGCGTGGTGGCAGAGCCTGGAGGCCTCCACCTGGACCCACGGCACCGCGCCGATAGTCATCTCGATGCCAAGGTCTCCGCGAGCAACGCAAATGCCATCCGCCTCCTGTACGATCTCGGACAGGTGCTCCACGCCTTCCTGGCGCTCGATCTTCGCCACTATCGGCAGTTCGCGCCCGAGACGGCGAGCCGCCGCTCGCACCTCGCGGATGTGATCCGCGGATCGTGCGTAGGACACGTATAGAAAATCGAGCCTGGCTTCGAGGGCAAAAGCCAGGTCCTCCAGGTCCTTTTCGGTGAGCGAAGGCACTCGCAGCGGTATGCCGGGCAGGTTGACTCCCTTCCGCGAAGAGAGCCTGCCGCCCATCACCACGCGGCAAAGGACCTCACGCCCAGCTACCTCCTCCACCCGTAAAGCTATGAAGCCGTCGTTCATCAGGATGGGGTCGCCGGGGCGGACGTCCGTAGCCAGATGGTCGTAGTCCACCCATATCGTCGTGGGGTCTGAGAGGCGCCACTCCGAAGTCAGCCTCACCGCGGTCCCCGCTTCCAGATAGACGCTTCCGCTAACTACGTCGCCGATGCGCAGTTTGGGACCTTTCAGGTCCGCCCCGATCGCAACGGGCTGGTTTCGCTCGGATGCTGCGCTCCGTACGTTCCGAACTATCTGTCTGCCGAGCTCATGCGAGCAGTGGGACATGTTCAAACGGCACGCGTCCATCCCTGCGCCCATCATTTTTCGGATGGTGTCCAGATCGGACGATGCCGGCCCAAGGGTGGCGTGAATCTTCGTGAGCCTCACTGCTCCGCCTGCTTGATCTCGGCTTCCAGCCGGGCCACGGCCTCGTAGTCTTCGTCGGCGAGCTTGTAGGCTCGTTCTACGTAAAGCTGGGTGAGACGATCACCGTCGGGACCAGGCCGGCGAGCCGCACGGGCGATGTCTGCCGCCCTGTACTTTTCGGGGAGATAGGAGCTGACCTTCTTGATGTCCGCCTCAGTCGACGCCGCAAGCTGCGTGTCGCCTCCTCCAACGGCGTAGCGGAGTTGTCCCGAAAGCTTCGTGAGTTCGGCCAACCTCTCTCGCTCGCTCATGAGCCCGTACATGAGCTCGCTGACATCCACGGACGCTTCGGCTTCCGGGATGGCCTCCACTTCAGGTTCTGCTGGAAGGGAGTCCATGTAGGTGGAGAAGCTCTCAAAGTACTGCTGGCCGGCCTCGGCGGCGGCCTGCAGCAGCCTTTCTGGGGAGTTGGTGTCTACTGAGCCCCCTGAGATCAAATCGTCGTCGCGGGCCTGCGCTAGCCTCTCCAGCAGATCCTGGCTCTCCACCTTCTCGGGGATCGGAGGGTAAGGGAACACCGTAATGCCCCTGGCCGCGCCGAGACCCTGGAACTGAGAGGCGAACATCGGTGGAATGTACTTGCTGATCTCCACGGAAATGGGGGGAACTATCAGATAGGTCGCGAAAATCGCGGAGGGATCCGACCAGTTCCTGAAGTAAAGGAGGGCATGCCCTCGCGGGCGACGCGCGTCACCCCGGTCGAAATTCAGAAGCATTATAGCCTCCGCTGTCTCTCCTATAGTCTCACGGGACATTATAGAGCATCCGCCGCTAGACCGATGCGAGGGTGGCAGCTCTGTGGTATGCTGGAATTTGATAGTAGTGACTTCCCCATCAACCATACTTCGACCTTTTCGGGCGGCTCAGGCGAGACAATGCGACAGCTACCCAAGAGACTGCGGCCGTTAGAAGAGAGCCTGTTTGCGATAACGCTGGGCCTCGGCGTTATCCTCGCCGTGCTGGCACTTTTCCACGACCGGCTTACGTTCGCCTTGAGCGAGTCCACCTACCTGGATCTCCACGTCCTGCTGGAGACGGCCAGTGTGCTCGTCACTTTCGCGGTGTTCACCGTAAACTGGGAGGCTTCCAAGCAGAGCCGCAACACGCGGAGCCTCTTCGTCGCCACGGGATTCCTCACCGTAGCCGTGGCGGATGTCATGGATATCCTATCCTACCAGGGCATGCCGGCGTTCATTACGCCCAACACCGCGGACAAGGCCGCCTTCTTCTGGCTTTTTGCGCGCTACTGGGCAGGGGGAGTGCTTCTGGCGTCCGCGGTCGTGCGCCCGGATGCCCGCTCCTGGTACTTCTCCCGCTACTTTCTGGCGGCTGTCAGCTTGCTTGCCGACGTAGGGATGCTGGTAGGCGTCACGCTGTTTGCTTCCTCGCTGCCGCGGATGTACGGCGACGGCTTCGCGTTGACGCGACTGAATGTAGACCTGGAGTATGGAATCATCGCCCTCAACGCTGTGGCGGCCGCCGTCAGCATTCACAAGTACCGCATCAGCGGGGACAGCACGCTCGTGGTCCTCTTTGCTGCCCTGGTCGTCTCCGTGTTCAGCGAGGTGGTCTTGACGGCCTACGCCAGCCCCTTCGACGTGTACAACCTGCTGGGTCATGCCTACAAAGTGGCCGCCTACTACCTCATTTTCAGGGCTTTCCTTGTGTCGTCGCTCGAGCGCCCCTATATCCAACTCAGGCAGGCCAAGGACGAACTGGAGATAACAGTCGACAAACTGAATGCGCGCACTCGTGAACTGGACGCGTTGGATGACGTGGCCGTGACGTTGACCAGCAGCCTCAGGGCGGACGAGCTGTTGCCTCTTGCCATCGACAAGGTCCTGGCAGTGATGCAGGCGGAGGGGGGGGCTATCTTCCTGGTTGACGAGGATTCCGGTCAGTTGCAGCTCGAGGCGTGGCGAGGGCTTAACGCGAGTACGGTGGCCAGGTATCAGGCTCATCCTCAGGTGGTGCCCCACGGCACGGTCTCAAGGCTGGGACCAGGCTACCGGCCTGTGCTGGAGGATCCTACGCTGGAGCGAACCCTTGGCGGCGGGGAGGCCCGGATAGCTCCCCTGCGGGCGTGCGTGTGCGCGCCCGTAGCCCTCAAAGGGAAGATCCTGGGTACGGTCGCCATGTTCGGCGGTGGGGAGCGCACTTTCTCGTCCACCGACGCCAACCTTCTCACCGCGGTTGGCCTGCAGCTGGGTCTGGCCGTGGACAATGCTCGACTATACGAACGGACAGACGAGCGGCTCAGGGAGAAGTTGCTCGAGTTGCAGCAAGCCGAGCAGAAGGCGCGTTTTCTGGCGGAGGCTACGGCATTGCTGGCCAGCAGCATGGAGCTCAACCGCGTCCTCGAAATGGTTGCCCGCAAGTCGAGCGAAGTAGTCGGAGACTGGTGCGCCATCTACCTGCTGAACGAACGAGAGAATCTGCTAAAGCTTGAGGCCGTCTACCACGCGGACGAGGACGAGCTCGTCGCGCTTCGCCGGATGTTCAGCCGAAGTCCCGTCCGGATTGGGGAGGGACTGCTCGGGAAGGTGGTGCAGTCCGGAGAGGCCGTTCTGGTGACTGGAGAGGCACTCCAGGAGTTCTCCAGCGACCTTCAGTCGATGGTGGAATCGATCGAGGAGATCGCTCTCGTCCACCGCGTCTCGCCGTCTTCTGCCATCGTCGCTCCGATGCGGGTGCGCGGCCGCATCGTCGGGGTGCTGGTCGTGATGGAGACCCACACCTCCGGACAGTTGACCGGCGCAGAGCGCGCCCTCGTGGCGGAACTGGGGGACCGCGCCGGTGCCGCCATAGAGAACAGCCAGCTATTCCAGGAGAGTCAGGAGCAGCGACGGCACCTCGAGGCCGTGATCTCCCAGATGGTGGACGGCGTCGTGATTGCGGATGGAAACGGTCGAGTGCTGGTCGCCAACAGGGCAGCGCAGACGATGCTTCGCGGTCAGTTCGCGCTGCTAGTGGAAGATCATCTCCCAGATGACGGTGACATGGAAGACGAGCAGCAATCGGGTGGCTCAGGTCCCCTGATCAGAAGGGCCCTCGGCGGGGAATCGTTGACGGGAGAGGAGATCGAGGTGGCCGGGGAAAGCGGCGATCGTGTTCTGAGCGCCAGCGCCACTCCTGTGCGCGAGGAAACCGGTGATATCGGGGGAGCGGTCGTGGTGCTCAGGGACGTCACGGCTGAAAGGGAGATCGACAGGATGAAGGACGAGTTCGTCGCGACGGTCTCTCACGAACTGCGTACCCCTATCACCGCGGTGCTGGGCTACACGGATCTGCTGCTTCGGGGTCTGCGCGGGCCACTCACGCCTACTCAGACCGACGCCATGACGTCGGTGCGGAATGCGGGACGGCGGTTGCTGGCCCTGATAGAGGACCTCCTGGACATCTCGAGACTGGAGGCGG
>JAJYKO010000156.1 GCA_021788565.1 Chloroflexota bacterium | reverse complement strand
AGCAGATCGACCACGTTCAGATCACCGTCGCGGAGAGCGTTGGGGTAGAGGGACGTGGCACCTACTATGAGGAGGCAGGTGCCTTTCGCGACGTGGTGGAGAACCACATGCTCCAACTGCTGGCGCTGGTAGCGATGGAGGCACCCAGCACCTTCGAGGCGAACGCCGTGCGCGACGAGAAGGTCAAGGTGTTCCGGGCACTTCGGCCGCTAACAGGTTCCGAGGTCGCCGCCAGCACGGTGCGCGGCCAGTATGACTCAGGATGGGTTAGCGGCCGTGCCGCCCCGGCTTTTCGATCGGAGCCGAATGTGAGCCCCGAATCGACAACCGAGACCTACGCGGTCCTACGGCTGTTCATAGACAACTGGCGATGGGCCGGCACTCCTTTCTACCTGCGTCACGGCAAGCGGCTCCCGAAGCGGGCGACCGAGATCGCTGTGCAGTTCAAGCGGGTGCCGCACCTGCCCTTTGCTGCCGCCGACACCGCCGACCTTGAGCCGGACCTTCTCGTCCTGCGAATCCAGCCGGACGAAGGTATCACCCTCCGCTTCGGCGCGAAGGTGCCCGGGGCCGCGATGCAGATCAGGTCGGTGAATATGGACTTCCTCTACGGCAGCTCCTTCCTGGTGGAGTCACCGGACGCCTACGAGCGGTTGCTGCTGGACTGCCTGATGGGAGACCACACCCTCTTCAACCGGGCCGATGCCGTAGAGGCCAGCTGGGCATTTGCGACACCGATCCTGGAAACGTGGCGGGAAGAGGGTCCGCCGCCGGTTCTCTACCCGGCTGGAACCTGGGGACCACAGGAGGCCGATCAGTTGCTCGCCTCCGACGGCCGGCGCTGGCGTCGCCTGTAGCCGAGCGAGGTAGCAGATGACAACCAACCAGGATGAACTCTCTTCCAGTTGGCACGGCGAGGACGTAGACGCCTTCACGGTGGAGCGCGTCCTTAACAGGCTGATTCAGGAGATGAATCGGCGTGACGGAGGAGAGCCTTACCCGCCAGCTAGGACCAGCGTGCTGAACCTCATAGTTCGGACCACGGACCCTGAGAACGAAGCCCAGGCAGTCCGGGCCCTTGGCGAGGTGGCTGGCCTGCACCCATCTCGAACGCTGGTCGTGGCCACAGACCCTTCGGCGGAGCCGGGCCTCGACGCCTCTGCCGTTGCCCGCTGCCGGATGAGGCCCGGGATCCCCGTTCGGGTCTGCTTCGAGGAAGTTCGGCTAACAGCCCGGGGCGGAATGACCGGACAGGTGGCCAGCGTGGTGGCGCCCCTGCTCGTCCCCGATCTTCCCGTCTTTCTATGGTGGCTTCAGGGCCAGCCGGAAGCCGAAGAGGAGCTACTGCCCCTGTGCGACCGGTTGATAGTGGACTCCAGCCCCCTCGAACCCGCGGGGTTAGTGAGCCTGGAGAGACTGATTGCGACCCTGGAGGACCGGGTCGTGGTAGGCGACCTGGCCTGGTCGGCGCTGCGACCCTGGCGTGAGCTGCTGGCCCAGCTGTTTGACCCTCCGGAAGCGCGCAACTACCAGCGACGGCTTACAACCGTCAGGCTCCACTACGTCGGCGGCGGTCCCACCGCTCAGCCGTTCCTGCTCCTCGGCTGGCTGGCCGCTTCCCTTGGCTGGACGCTGGAGGCCTCAAGCGGGCAGTCGATAGGGGGCGTCCACAGCCTGGAGTTCCAGGGTCCTGCCGGCCCGGTGGCCGCCTACTTAAATCCGGTGCCGTTGACCGGGAACTGGCTTGGGCCGGGGGAGATGCTTGCCGCCACCCTCGCCGCGGGGCGCGGTGTTCAGCAGGCCACCTTCAGCGTAGAGCGCGAGGACGGTCAGCTCTGTGCCGAAGTGCGTGCAGTGCTTCCCGGGAGACCGATCTCCGCACACACCCTCTCGCTGGCCCGTCCCTCGCTGGCCACCATGCTCAGCGAGGAGTTAGAGCAGATGGCCCGCGCCGGCCTTTACCACGAGAGCCTCATCTGCGCAGCAAGGCTCGCGCGGAGGGCGATGACATAATTGGAGCAGCCGAGAGAGGCTGAAGCCGTTTCCAAATTCTCACAACAATGGTGATGTGTGTGATGGGAATCAAGCTCGGCTGCCACAAATGGACCTTCCCAGCTGCAACCTGTCTGGAAGCAGCTCGCCTGATTCGAGCCCTCGACCTTGACTACATGGATCTTGGCAACGCTATTGACCTGGATCCAAGCTATATCGCCCAATATCCGCTTGAGGAAGCCGAGAGATTCCGCCGGATAGCAGCTAAAACTGGCATCCACTTCGTCGATTGTTTCCCTCAATGGCGACCAGACGACTTCAGCAACAACAGTCCGGACCCTAACTTGTTGTCCTCAATCAGACGCACCTGGGCCGGGTTCTTTCGCTTTGCGGCAGCGATCGGTCTGAGAGGGATTACGCTCTCTCCAGGGTGCTACTGGCCGGGCGAGCCAGCGACGGCGAGCTTCGAACGGGGAGCCGACGAACTGCGATGGGCAGTCGCCGAGGCGCGAGGGCATGAACTACATCTAAGAATCGAGCCGCATATCCAGAGTGTGACCTGGACGCCCGAACTCGCGGTGGAGATGTGTCACCGGGTACCGGGATTGAGCTTGACCATCGATCACTCACATTTCACCTTTCATGGGATACCATACGAGCAGATAGCAGCGACACATCCCTATGGTACCCACTGGCACGCCCGCCAGGCCCGTCCCGGCGAGGCTCAATGCAGGTTTCACGATGGGGCAATCCCATTCGAGCGCATCGTGGACGACTTGAGAACTCAGGGATACGACGGGATCATCTGCTTTGAGTATGTCCACAGCAGTTGGATGGCACAGGACCGAGTCGACTGCGTGACCGAGACGATTCAGCTACGTGATCAGCTTCAAAGCTTGCTGGCATGATCAGCCTTGGCTGCCTGGAGAACACCAGAGGTAGTCTGACAACAGGGAAATATGGATGTATGTTGATGGGACGACGTGGTAGCTAACCCAACCTCGTCCCATCAACATGGTCCGACTGTAAGGTCCTGTAGCAGTCAACCTACATCAACTAGGCTTTCAGCCAGCATTTCGCTCGTCAATCTAGACTCCATTGCAGATCGGTGCACACTATTGCTTCGGGAAGACAGAGTCCTCGATCTTGCTCTGCAGCGAAGCGATATTGTCCGGTGTCACGAGGAAAGTTGGAACGTCGATCTGTTTCTGAACCTGCTGGCCGTTCAGGAAGGCGTACACCGCCTTGAACGACTGACGCCCCATCTCGACAGGCTGCTGCACCGCCACGCCGATCTGCTTGCCAGTTTTGATCGCCTCCATTGTCTCCGGGCCGCCATCGAAGCTGGCGAGCAACACATCGTTCTGACGACCCGCGGCCTGAATCGCCGCCATAGCCCCGAGGGCGCCCTCGTCGTACTGGGCAAAGATACCGTGGATATCAGGATGCGCCGTCAGCATATCCTGGGCAAACTGCTTTGCCTCATCACGAACGTACTTCTGCGCTTCGAGGTACTGAACAACCTTGACCCCGGCAGCATCGAGGGCCTCCATCGCACCTTTCGTCCGATTCTTCCCGTTGATCCGAGCCTGGCTGATCTGAATCATCCCTATTGGGCCTTGTGCCCAGCCCTTCGCCTTCAGCTGCTTGGCCAGAAGTTCGCAGGCATCTTTGCCGCCCTGGGCATTTGTGCTGATCACCCATGACACGTACTCGCCGCTGTCGGTGCCGATGTCCGCGATAATGACCGGAACCTTGGCATCCGCTGCTACCTTCAGGACCGCAGGCGCGGTGGAGCTGTCGGTTGGCGACAGGATAATCGCATCCATCTTGCGTGTGATAACGTCCTGGGCATTCTTGAGCTGTGTCGCCGCGTCATTTCGACTGTCAAAGTCAGTAACAGTAGCGCCAGCCTTGCTCGCTTCCTGCTTGATGCCGTCGCTCAGGTACTTCCAGAAGGGCGCGTCGAGGCCGGGACAAACATAGGCTATGCTCAGCTTCTTGCTCGCCGCCGCCCCGGCTCCCGCGGTCGGAGCAGCTGCCGGGGCAGAAGTGGGCGCAGCGGCTGGGGTGCTGCACGCGGCCAGAAGGCCGCCCATGCCGAGGAGTGTACCTGTCCCTAGTGCACCCGCCAGGAAGGCTCGACGAGTCATCATCCGGTCCCATCGCTTGCCTTGGCCATTGGATTCCTTGTCCACAGAAGTCTCCTCCTTCGCCAAATCGTGAAGTTGTGATACTGGTGAGGCTGCTCCAATATCGTTCCCCAGGGTCAACGGGGCCACACAGGGTACCCCGTGCCGCTCGGATCACGACCGCTCTCGGCTCAGGCGCTCCGCGAGCACAGACAGCACGATGATCACGCCGACGGCCGTGCCCTGCCAGTATGGCGAGACACCCAGCAGGTTTAGGCCGTTGCGCAGGATAGCGATCAAGAACACACCGATGAGCGTGCCCACCAGGCTGCCGCGACCGCCAGATAGACTGGTACCGCCGACAACCACCGCGGCAATCGTGTCCAGTTCCAGACCGTTACCAAGGTCCGGCTCTACAGCCATGAGTCGAGAAGTTCGCACGAGCACAGCGACCGCGCAGAGAGCACCTGCGAGTACATAGGGAATCGCCTTATAGACAGCTACGTTTACACCGGACAGCCGCGTAGCCTCTTCGTTGCTGCCGATAGAGTAAGTGAAGCGCCCAAGCTTGGTCTGCGACAGAATCCACTGGAAGATCACGTAGATGAGTACGAGGATGATGGCAAAATTCGGAACGCCGAGCACGCGGCCGCTAGCGAGTCCTCCCAGGTCCTCCGGCAGGCCGGTGATGCTCTTCACTCCGGAGATCACGTAGGTCAGGCTCCGGGCGATAGCCATCGTGCCCAGCGTGACTATGAACGGCGCCAGTTTGGCCCGAGCCACTAGCATGCCATTCGTAGTACCCAGGACTATCGCCACAATCAGACCGGCCACAGCGCCGCCCGCGATCCCGTACTGGCGCATCACAGTGCCCATAATGACGCCTGAGATCGCCATGACGGCTCCGACGGAAAGGTCGATGCCGCCAGTTAGAATGACCAGAGTCTGCCCTACGGCGACGATCCCGATTACGGTGGATTGGTCGACGATGTTGAACAAATTGTTCGGGGTCAGAAAGTAAGGCGAGAGGATCGAGAGCGCCATCATCAGCAACAAGAGACTGCCGGTCATCGCGAACTCGGCGCGGTTCTCCCTTCCCAGTGACCAAAGCCGGTCAATCGGCGTGGGTTTGCGCTTGACAGTCGTCTCCTCAACCATCGTCGTATCCCCTACGAGTTATTCCGCTTGTCATCTTGTCGTCGCGGCCCCTTGCTCCTTGGGGTTGCGTATTCCATGATGATCTCTTCGGTTGCCTCGGCACGTGGCAGATCGGCAGAAAGCCAACCCTCGCGCATTACGAGGATCCGATCTGCCACGCCCAGCAGTTCCGGTAGCTCGCTCGATACCATCACCACTCCAATTCCCGTGGCCGTGAGTTGGTTAATCAGAGCGTAGATGCCAGCCTTGGCGCCTACGTCAATGCCTCGAGTTGGCTCATCCAGCAGAAGCACCTTTGGTTCGTTCAGCAGCCACTTGCCAACTACTACCTTCTGCTGGTTGCCCCCGCTCAGCGACCGGGCTCGTGTTTCTATACTGCTGGTCCGAATCGCCAGTTTCTCAACCATGCCGACCGCCTGTTTGGACTCATCGCGTCGATCGAGCAACCACCGGCCAGCCATCGAGATTCGGCTCAAGTTGATGTTTTGTCGGACCGTCTGATCCAGCAGGAGGCCATGCTGCTTTCGATCCTCCGGCACCATCGCGATACCGTTGGCGATTGCGTCTCCTGGCGAGTGTGGCGTCGTGCGTTTGCCTTCAACCTGGATCTCGCCCTGATCTGGAGGCTCGGCGCCAAAAATCGCCCGCAGCAATTCGGTCCGTCCGCTCCCCACCAGCCCGGCAATCCCGACAATCTCGCCCGGGTACACATCAAAGCTGATATCGTGCAGCTTAGTGCCTCGACAGATCCCTCTGACCGATAACACAGGCTGGTCGCCGGCTGTTACGTGATTCCGCACGTAGTACTTCTCAATGTCCCGACCAACCATTGCTCGAATGATGTCGGCCATAGCGATTTCGCTCGCAGGCACCCGGCTCAGGATGTTCTGACCATCCCGAAGGACAGAGACGGTGGTCGCGATTTCGTGAACCTCTTCGAGCCGGTGAGTAACGAAGATGAAGCCAATGCCTTGATTCGCAAGGTCGCGGACAATTTTGAAGAGCAGTTGGGCCTCCTGGGGAGAGAGTGTGGCGGTGGGTTCGTCTAGGATGATCAGCCTGGCTTCGAGGGCGACAGCCTTCGCAATCTCCACGAGTTGCTGCTGAGCGACGGAGATCGAGCGCACCTTTACTCTGGGGTCAACCGTGCCTGAAATACCCAGGCGCTCGAAGAGTCGAACGACGCGGCGTTCGATGCCCCGGCGATCCAGCAACCACCCTCGCTTGTAGGCACTGTCCTGGTGCACGAGGATGTTTTCGGCAATGCTCAGATCGGGGATAAGGGTAAACTCCTGGAAGACGGTGGATATTCCTGCCACACGCGCGGCGTACGTATCGGCGAAATGTACCTCATTGCCGGCCAAGAGGATTCGACCGGAGTCGGCACGCTCAGCCCCACTGATGATTTTGATGAGCGTGCTCTTCCCCGCACCGTTTTCGCCTAAGAGCGCGTGGACTTCTCCGGCATGAACAGTGATATGAACATCGCTCAGGGCCTTCACACCCGGGTAGCTCTTTGAGACGCCGACGACCTCTAGCAATACGTTATCGGTCATGCAACTCACCCCGGGACCTCGCGGGACTCCTAACTACTCACCGAGTAGGGCCCGCTCCTTCCATCTTCGGACTTCAGCCGGCGCATCAGCCTTGACGGCCATGGCTGTTGCTTTGGAAGTCTAGGCATCATGAGTGGTGCAGGGGCGTCCGCCTGAAGCCTAGAGCTTTACAGTTCGATGTTCATGATGGATGATACGTTCACACAATAGAAAAGGCAATAGAAAAGATTTGACGATTCGGTCAGAACCAAGTCGATCTCGATAACTCTTCAAGGGGCCTTAACTCCGATCGAGATTCTGGTACAGAACAGAGGTCAAGAATCGTGGGCGCGGAGGAGACTATTGCTGTCAAAAGGATCTTACAGCGATCGGGGCACCTAGCTCTTCCGCATGGACATGACGAGCCAGCCAAGCAGGAAGAGCAGGCCGACTATGAAGATGGCGCGTAGACCGAACTCCGGACCCAGAGCTCCGGTTGCCAACATAAGGGCGGTCACGATAACGCTAGTACGCCAGTCGAAGTGGGTTTCCTGCGGCGGGGTCTGGGGCCGAGGACGGGGCCGCGCCCTCGGAGAGACGGCGCGACTGAGATCGTAGGCCGCCCTCTTGGCCGGATCGGAGAGCACATCGTACGCTGCGTTGAGCAGCTTCATTCGATCGGTGGCACCGGGGGAGTGGTCCACGTCCGGGTGGTACTTCGACGCGAGACGGCGGTAGGCCACGTCTATCACGTCCCGCTCGGCTCGCGGGTCCACCTGAATTATGGCGTAGTAGTCAGGGGTGTTTTGCATAGCTACGTTCGCGTCACGTGCCATCGCGTTGGAGGTGCTGCGGTGGCGAGAACACGCTTGCCACCGCTAACAGACTGTAGCCCATTAGGCACCGAAGTGCAAACCGCCCTGTTGTGTCTACTCCCGGATCACGTCGATACCCTTGATCGGTAGCTCCGCGGTTAGTTCGGCGGGAGGGTAACAGAGGACGTCACTGCACGCCTGGTAGCTCAGCGTCACCCTCAGCGCCACCTCCCCCAGGTTCTTCGTCAGCACCAGCGGCAGAGCCCCGCGTACTGTTCCCTCGTAGACGAAGAACTGCTCATCCAGCCCTTCCACCTCGAATGGATGCGGCTTCGGCAGTTCCGGGTCTCCTACCTCCATACCCTCCAACGGCTCTAGCTCCACCGTCAGGGGTGTGTACCCCTCCGGGATCGGTTCTACGTATACGTGCAGTCCCTCTCCTATCCGGATCTCGAACTCCAGCCTCAGCTTCTGGAATGGCCGGTACGTCGGCATGTCCAGCCTGAACGTGGCCTGGATCTCGTCGCTGTCCGCGCGAGCCGACACCGACGGAAGCGAGCTACCTATCCCGAAGGCCGTCTCCAGGACAGACACCGCGGTTGGGCGGAGGCGATAGCTCTGCTCGAACCGCTTCTCCACTACGGTGCCGTTCTCGTCCAGCACGAAGGTACCGGGGTAAGGTATACCCTGATGGCGTTCCTGCACCTGGATGCCGTAATAGGCGTGCTGTTCGGCGATGTACTGGTTGAGCAGGCCCAGCGCCCGGATGACCTTGCTGCCCTCGTCGGACAGCAGGGTATAGGTGATCCCGTACTTCGATGCGAAGGCGGCCATGGCGCTGACTGGATCGTAACTGATTGCAAACACAGCCACCCCTGCCCGCTCGAAATCCGGCAGGCTCTTCTGCAGCTCCACGAGCTGCGTCTTGCAGTAGGCTCACCAGACGAGGCTGCGATTGAAGAGCACCAGCGCCCGGCGGCCGGCGCGGGCGGCATGCAGGTCGACGATGCGGCCGTTCTGGTCGGACAGGACAACATCCGGGAACCGCGCGCCGGCCGCCGGGCCGATCTTATCGAAGTCGAGCACCGGAATGGATGGATGCAAAGCAGACATCGTCACTTCCTCCTGTCGGTGTATAGCGTCCGGCCAGTCCCTGCCGCTACGCCTTTATCCGAGTCCCGTGCATTACCTATTCCCGCGAGGGCACCCGTAGCCTAGGTTTCTCACTAACCCAATGATTCGCCCTCTCCTTGCCGTCTTGCTTCACGGCTGTCATGATGGACAGAAGCGAGGCCCCCTCTTTGCTCTATACCCCGAGTGACCGTGTTGGTGTCATCGTGGTAATCGTACTCAGGCTCGATTGGAGACGTGAAATGCTGGTC
>JAJYKO010000155.1 GCA_021788565.1 Chloroflexota bacterium | reverse complement strand
ATTCCATACTCCCGCGCCACGATAGACCCATGGGCGGTGACCCCGCCGATGTCGGTGACCAGCCCCCGCGCCTGGACGAAGAGAGGCGTCCAGGCAGGAGTGGTAGTTGGGCAGACCAGGATGGTGTCCGGCACCATCCTGTCGAAGTCCGCGGGGGAGAGGATCACGCTGGCCGGTGCCGTCACCCGGCCGGGGCTCACGGAGAAACCCCGCAGCGTCGGCGCCTGGTCAACGTTCCTCTTCTGGGTCTCGAAGCCGGACAGATCGATGGGCCCCCATTTCCACCTGGAGGCAGGGGGCACCGCGGCGGGCGGATGAATCCGTTTCCGAGCCTCTCGAAGCTCGCGGCGCTCTTCCGCCAACCGGGCGAGGTTCTGGCGGGCCTGGCCGGCAGCCCGGTCCTCACTCGCTGCCAGCAGCTCTCCGGTCTCCAGGTAGAACAGGTCGTCGGGCACGACCAGGGAGCCGGCCTCCACCAGCCGCCGCCCCAGTTCCAGCGCCAACCGCCGCAGGGTGGGCCAGGCGCAGCCCACGTAGAAGAAGGCCTCTTCCCTTTGGGGGGCGAGACCCTGCGCCCAGCGGAGGATCTTCAGGAAGAGGCGCCGCCGCAAGGGGTCCAGGGAGCGGACGGTCTTCTCCACCAGCCGTTCGCGCTCGCGGGCCATCTCGGCCTGGCGCGCTCCCACATCCCTGCCCGGCTGCTGCACCTGAGCCTTCAGGCTGAGCAGGACCGGCATCGGGTCTTCGGCCTGAGTCGGCTCCGCGAAGTCCAGGTTGTAGACCTGGTGGCCGTAACGGTCGAGGTGGGTCTGGAGCCTCTCCACAATTGCGCTGCCGCTGGGGCTGGCCTTCAGGGCATCGAGCAGCCGCCGAGCAGGGGTAGAGCCGACCAGATCGCGCAGGTCATCGGAGGCGCGAAGCTGCTCGGCGATGGTCCGCAGCTCTGCCTCGGCCTCGAGGGCCTTGGATGGAAAACCGCGCAGGAAGAGAGCGCTGCTCAGGCCGCTTCTCGGCATGGCGATGGACAGGAAGCGGTCGAGGACCAGATCGCTTCCCCTAACAATGGCTATCGCGACGTCGGCACTTCCCCAGTAGAGGCCCTCCGATCGAGCCAGCTCGCGAATCCCGTCGAGCAACCGCTCGTCCGATGCAGTGGCCAGGTCCAACCCCTTCCACCGTTCTACTGTCCTGAGGTGGGCCGGCAGAGCCTCGTCTCGCCAGTAGGGGATCGCGCGGCGAAACATCTCGCGGATCATCTTGCCACTGAGAATGGTGGGCAGGGATTTCGCCAGGCCCCTCCAGTTAGTGGTGAAGCTGCCGCGCAGGTAGGCGTAGCCGTTTACCGTGGCGTACCAGGGGAGGCCGGTGTCGACGACGAGGTCGCCCTCGCCGGTCAGCTCTGCCGCCTTGTCCATTGCGAGCTCCATCCCTTCCCTGAGATAGAGCTCCTCGAAGAGCGGGGAGAGGGGCTCGGGCATGTGTTCCACCACGTTACGGCGGAGCCACTTCGTGCCCGGTATGGGCGGCTCCCACCGCACATCCTTCAGGGGAGCAGGAGGCAGACCTGTCATGGGTCGGGCCTGGAGGAGCCAGAAACGCCCGTCGGCCACCGCCCACTCGATGTCCTCGGGAACACCGCCGAACTCCCTCTCCACCCGAACGGCCAGCCTGCCCAACTCGCGCAGCTGTTGGTCGGATAGCGCCCGCTCCCCGCGCCGATCCTCGGGAACGGCCTCGGCGATCGTCCCCTGCTCTCCCGCGGGCAGGATCCTCACATCCTTCGTCCCGAGTACCGTCTCCTTGAGAGCCATGCCGTCCTTGTCCAGGACGAAGCTGTCCGGCGTCACCTGGCCCGATACGACCGCCTCACCGAGGCCGAAGCTCGCGTTTACCACCAGCTCGTCCCGCTCCCCCGTCGTGGGGTTGGCTGTGAAGAGCACTCCCGCGACCTCCGCGCGCACCATGGACAGGACCACCACCCCCATGGATATGGAGCGCTGGTCGATCCCCATCTTGAGGCGATAGCCGATGGCGCGGGCGGTCCAGAGGGAGGCCCAGCAGTGCTTTACCGCGTCCAGCACCGCCGGCTCGCCGCGCACGTTCAGGTAGCTCTCCTGCTGGCCGGCGAAGGACATGCCCGGCAGATCCTCGGCGGTGGCCGAGGACCGCACAGCCACGGCAGGCTCCCCCGAGCCAAGGCCCGCGTATGCCATGCGGATCGCGCCCGCGACCTCCTCGGGCATGGTTCCGGCCTCGAAAAGGGAGCGGATGGCAGCCGACGCCCGCTCCAGGGAAGCGGGATCGCCAGCCACCGCTCGGGACGCGGCCTCGACCACGGCTGACTGGAGACCGTTGGCCTCGACGAAGCGGCGGTATGCCGCCGTGGTGAGGTGAAAGCCGGGCGGCACAGGGAGGCCGGCCGCGGCCATCCTGGCAAGGGACGCCCCCTTGCCGCCGACGAGCTCCAGCGTCGCCTCGGAGGATTCCAGCGAAAGACAGAACGGAGCAGTCATGTTCGGCTACACCTCTAGATTGGGTCTTCGGTCTCCGGCGCTACCCAGGCCATGGCCGCTTCGGCGTCGGCTCGATAGTGATCTCGGCTTGGACAATCCGCTCGCCGTCGAACACCTTCAAGTCGCGCCTCAGTGGCCGGAGATATTTCTCTTGATAGTTTACGTTCCCAACGTCGGAGACCAGCGACAGATGGAACGGCTCCAAGAAGGCCTGCACGGTGGAGGGTTCCAGGCCGAACACCCATGGAGCGCCGTTCTTCGCGACGGTGTCCATCATTCTGTCCGCATCAGGGATGTCCGAACGCCGCTCGACGATGCTCTTCAAGACATACGTAAACAAGAAGATGCTGCCACGCGCGGATTCTCCGACAAAGGCGAGCGTCTGGCGGACAGCTTGCTCTGAGAGGTACTGGGTGACCCCCTCCCAGATGAATACGGCCGGTTTGGAGGGGTCGAACCCCTTGCCCGCGAACGCGGCATCGAGCGTCTGTGAATCGAAGTCGATGGGGACGAAAGTGACGTTTTCCGGCAAGGAGCTGAGGTGCTCTTGGAGCTTCTTCCTTTTTTCAGCCTGGACTGCCGGTAAATCGACCTCAAACACCTTCACACGCGCAATCCCAGGCAAGCGATAGGGACGTGTATCGAACCCGGCACCCAGGATTACCAGCTGTCCAATCCCTTTCGATAAGGCGGCCTGGACGGCGTCGTCGATGAAGCGGGTGCGGCAAACCTGAGCGCCGAAAATCCCTTTCGCCACTCCATCCATCTGTCGGATGGTGAAACTTCTTATGAACCCGAACCGCATGAGTACCCGAACGAGTCCACCAACCAGCTCTTTGACGATCGGATCTTCGAACAGCCGCGTTTCTTGGGGCTGGTACTGTTCGAGTAAGCGACACACCGCCGCACCGAGTGCCGTGTTGCCAACGCCTTGTCCTGCCACGTTGAGTTTCCCCTCCCCGACCGTGACCAGGATCCACCTAACCCCCGGCCCCTCCATACCTAACCCCCCCCGCCCCCTTCCCCACCGGGGAAGGGGGAGCCTACCTCCCCCTTCCCGAATCGGGAAGGGGGATAGGGGGTTAGGTATCGACCTCACGTGCGTTCACCCAAACTCTGACCGCTTCGGAATCGACTCGATAGAGGCAGTTGGGGGGTGCGCCCAGCACTCGCTCGATCGCCTCCATATACGCGGCATGGGCATTGACAACGTCTTCGATGACTCGCGGCGCGTCGCGATCGCTGACTGATGTGATGAGCAGCAGACTGGCATGGGTGTTCTCCATACCGTGCAAGAGAGACATCAGGACTTCGCCCGACTGATCGGGATAGGGGGTTGTGAAGACCCCTTCTCGCACGCCCTGGCGAACAATCTCCGCAAGCAGCGGCGCCCGCTGCTGGAGGATCGCCGCCTCCACTTTCTCGCGGACGATGGCGTTCTCGTCCCTGTACCAGACGCGCCCGACCTCGAACACGTTGGCCCTCTGCTCCCTTCTCAGGCGACCGAAGGTAGCGAAGTAGCCGCGGAGCTTCTCGATAGCGGAGAGATGCGGGTCGCGGACAATGGGGAGAAGCGGCTCCTGCCAGCCATCCCGTATCCGCCCGATGAACGCCTCCAGCACCGCCGGCTTGGAGTCGAAGTAGTGATAGAAGGCTCCGCTGGAGATCCCCAGTTCAGCGATGATGTCCTGGATCGTCATGCGCTCGTAGCCCTTGGCGAGGATGAGCCGCATCGTCGCGTCCAGGATCTCGTTGCGCTTCCTTGCGTGTTCCTGCTCGTTGACCGTCCTGGCCATCGCCATCACCTTTAATAAACCGACACTATGGTTATTATTTGAGAGAAGTATCCCGCCAGAGAGCCTCAATGTCAAGAAGCGAGCAAACCGGAGGGGCAGATTACGTGCCTAAATTTGCCCCTCTCCAATTCCGATCGAAATGGGGACCTATCCCGTCAGCCCCGTTTCCCTTCGTCATCCCCGCTCCTCTTCGTCATCCCCGCGGAAGCGGGGATCCAGGCTTCGGTGAGCCGCGTGGATGCCCGCCTTCGCGGGCATGACGATTCGGCTGTCTGACCGATCTCAGGCCAGGTCCTTAGCTGCCGGGATATCCCAGTGCGATAACACAAAGCGCCTTTACGCCGTTCATGAGAATCTCGTCGTTGAACACGTAGTTTGGGGCATGCAGTGGGACGATGTCGCGACCCTCCTCATCCTTCCCTATGAATAGGAAAAGGCCGGGCACCTCCTGCTGGAACAGGGAGAACTCCTCACACCCCATCTCCGGTGTAAACTCACTTGCCACGACATCCGGCTCAAAGGCATCTCTCAGAATCCTGGTGACCTTCGAGGCCAGGCGTTCGTCGTTATTCACAGGGGGCATGATGCGGTTATACACCAGTTTGTAGTTTGCCCGAGCCGCCTGAGTAATCCCCCTGACGATCTCCTCGATGCGCCCCTGAATGAAGTCCCTGACCTCCGGATCGAACGTCCTAACCGTTCCATCGAGACTCACCGTCTCCGGAATTATGTTCACCGCCGTCCCGCCGTGAATCTTGCCTATCGTGATGGTAACTGCTTTCAGAGGATCGATCTCTCTGCTCGCGATCCTCTGAAGCGCCGAGACCACATCCGCCGCAACAACGACCGGGTCGACCGCGAGGTGTGGATACGCGCCGTGGCCGGGCTTGCCGACGACCTCCAGGTGAAATACGTCGCTGGATGCCAGGACCGGACCTGCCTTGACCACAAGAACGCCTTCCTTGAATCCAGGCCAATTATGAGGAGTGATGATTGCATCGACGTCGGGGTTCTTCAGTCCCCCTGCCTTGATGACTTCTGCGGCTCCCCCGGTTTCCTCCTCTGACGGTTGGAAGATGAACTTCACGTTACCGCTGAGCCAGTCTCTGTGCTGGGACAGAACGTTTGCTGCTCCAAGGGCCATAGTCATGTTGCCATCGTGGCCGCATCCGTGAAACACACCGTCGTTCTCTGATGCGTACTGGACTCCGGATCGTTCGTCCATCGCCAACGCGTCCAAACAGACCCTGAACGCGATAGTGGGGCCCGGGTTCTTGCCCCGCAGGAGGCCGATGACGCCCGTTCCCCCTATGCCAGTGGCAACCTCAAGCCTCTGCTTGTTCAAGTACTCAGCTACCTTCGCTGCCGTCCGATGCTCCTGGAATCCCACTTCAGGGAACCGGTGGAGATCCCTCCTGATACCTACCAGTTCATCCTTAATTCGCGCGACCGTTTGATCCAGCTTCTCCATTGGTTCTCTCCCTCCGATGCGGCGCGGGTGGACCGGCGAAGGCGGGCTGTGGTCGCCTCCGGTTCAACAGATGATACACCCTCCACTCAGGGGCCTCGGCGGCCTAGCTGTGCTATACTTCGCCATAACCGCTTTGATTCTACTCAGTGCTACTATGCGCTTTGCCGGAAGCGCACCCACGTCTGGCGCGGCTACATCCTCCTGGAGGTCACCATAAATGCAGATCGCCATCGATCTGGGCACAGCCAACATCCTGGCGTACGTCGTCGGGCAGGGAATTGTCCTGAACGAGCCTTCGGTGGTAGCTTTCACCCCCGAAGACGGCGCACTGGTGGCCGTTGGGGAAGAAGCTCGGCAGATGTTCGGTCGTAACCCCGGCAGCATCAACGTCACGCGACCGATGCAAAGCGGTGCCGTCGCGGATTACGCGACCACGCAAGCCATGCTCCGTTACGTCATCCAGAAGGTGGGGGGAGGCTTTCGTCTATCAAAACCGGAGGTCATGGCAAGTATTCCCGCCGGCGTCACCGGCATCGAACTGAGGGCGGTTCACGATGCGACCCTTGGCGCCGGAGCGGGGCGCGTCTACCTGATCCCAGAACCGTTGGCGGCGGCGTTGGGGGCCGACTTGCCGATCTCCACCCCCAGCGGCAACATGGTAGTGGACATCGGCGGCGGGACCTTCGAAGCGGCCGTCATCTCCATGAACGACATCGTGGTTCATTCCTCCGTCCGAGCCGCGGGAAATCGGCTGGATGAGCTCATCATGGGCTACGTCAAGAAACGGCACAACCTGTTGATAGGCGAGCGAACGGCTGAAGAGGTGAAGATCGAGATCGGGAGCGCATTGCCCCTTGATACTCCCATGAAGATGGAAGTGAGAGGTCGTGACCAGATCAGCGCATTGCCAACGGCCGCAACCGTCGATTCCGGCGGCATCACGGATTCGATTAGCGGAGTTCTGCAGACGATGGTCGCCAACGTCAAGACCGTCCTGGAACAGACACCCCCCGAGCTAGCAGCCGATATCGCTGAGAGAGGCGCCGTTCTCACAGGGGGCGGGGCTCTCCTGCGAGGGCTGGACAGACTGCTTTCGGGTGCGACTGGTATCCCCTTCTCCGTGGCGAAGGAGCCCATGAGCTGCGTTGCCGTGGGAGCGGGCAAGGCGCTGGAAAACTTCCATGTCTTCAGGGACAGCCTCGCCAAGATCTAAAGCAAAGCGGCGACCAAACCCGCGGGGTCTTAGACCCGCAGTCCCATACTGGCGTGCCTTGATCGTGCGAGACCCCGCGGGTTTCGCCCTGCCCTTGGTTTAGAAACTATCTCAGAACTCGCGTACGCGCCCCTTGCAAGTTCTCAGAGCCTGTCGGGGCATTCTGAGATGGTTCCTTTGTCTTGCCCTCTCTGCTAGCTATGCGGCTGCGATCTGATCACGATCGAAGGGGTAGGGTGTGCCTTCGGGCAACTCCTCGAAGAAAAGCTGTTTTCGGAATAGGCGCCACCTCTCCCGGCGAATCAGATATGGCGAGAAGCCCGCGCGTTTGCATCCCTTGAGGGCCGGAATGTTGTCGTGCGCCACGAAGGTAATGATCCATCGCGCGCCCAGGTCTCGTCCCTTCTCCGCGATCCGTGCCATGGCGCACGGCATTATGCCAAGCCCCTGGAAGGTCTCCAGAGTAAACGCATGCTCGAGCAGCGCTTCGTCGGAGCGAAGCCAGGGGAAGAAGCCCTCGAAGTATTCCTGAAGCCTGGCGTTTTCACTCGGCCCGATCAAGGCCTGCATGTAGCAAGGTTCGTCGTTCTTGGCCACAGCGACGAAACAGGTCGGGATCTTGGCCGCCACGAATTCCAGCCTGTTCATGCGCTCGTAGAGACCCTGGCCGCTTAGCCCGGAAACTCGCGTATCTAGAAGCTCTCGAGCCTCGTCCTCCCTCATCGGACGCACCGTCAGCGGTACCTTGGCGGGGGGCGCTTCGAACGGTACGGTCAGATCGCGGCGCAGGCCGTAGGAGAATGAGTCGGAAAAGAGCCATCGCTGAAAGTATCTCTTGACTTCATCATAGTGGCCGGCTCTAACTAAGGCAGCCATCGTTCTCAGCTTAGTGGTTCGCCTGCCCATTTCTGCCCTCCTTCTAGAAAAGGCTGCGTCTGTGCAGGGCGCCGCGGCTGAATTCGGCGGTAGCATCAAACAGCGGCCTCATCGTCGTCACGACGAATCCGTCGCCATGTCGTAATTGGAGTCGTTGTCTTCCAGAATCAGCAAGTTAAGGACCGCGGTTTCTTTGTAGCTGAGGAAGGCTGAGCGCCCGCGGATCTGCCGCCCCCCACGAAGTCTGCGTTCGTCTCAGGCAGCGCGCCGTGCAATAGAGCCCCCGGTATGACAGCCGGCGGGCGCGCTGTCGCACCTCCGCGCGAGGCTATTGATTTGGTCCTCCATTCGGTGTCAATTCTGCTTTTCGAAACCCGTATCGCTGGTCAGGGCATCCACCTTCCAGCCTCGTCCTTCGGACCGAGTCGTCCTCCGGCAAGAGGCGTACCCTGGCTAGAACCGCCAGGGATGGTTTGAGGATCAGGTCACAGTTCGGGCGGAAGCGACAGGGAGGGCGAGGCTCCTGCCGAGCCGCCCGGGTGGGGCAACTGGCGGCTCGCCGGGACGTGAGGCGAGCGGGCACGGGACGCGAGCGAGCGCAGCGTCCCGCTCACGCGCCCTCCCGGACTGTCACTCCAATTCGGCTGCCCCACGAACCATGCCAACCGCCAGGCTATTGACACGACGCCGTGCCGGCCCTAGGCTGACCTCCACGTCGTGCCGGCCTGGAATGCATCTACACAGGCGCCAATTCAGCAGTCCACGCCGGCGTTGGTTGGCGACTCAGCTCTTTCAATGAGGTAGCGAAGATGAGTATCGTGCAGGTTCACCCATCCGTATACCGGATCGAGACGCCATATGAGAATGACGGAGTAGTCTTCCTCTATCTGCTGAAGGGGGACCAGGTTGCTTTAGTAGACACCGGCACGTCGAGTTCGCCGTCCAGGGTGCTGACCGGTGCGCTGGCTGAACTCGGCATGAACCTTTCCGACGTGGACGTGATTCTCAATACCCACGGTCACCTGGACCACGCCGGCGGAAATGCGGCGATGAGGAAGGTAGGCAAAGCCAGGATCTTTATGCACGCGTTGGACGTTCCGCTGTCTCAGGATTTGCAGACTGAGATAGAGTTCCACAACGCGCCCCTGCGAAGCCTGGACTTCCCGCAGAGCTTCATCCAAGCCCGAGCCGA
>JAJYKO010000154.1 GCA_021788565.1 Chloroflexota bacterium | reverse complement strand
CGGCGGTCGATCGGGGAGCCGCCTGGGTTGAGGACAACCCAGGCTCCTAGGCTCTAGATCACGAGTCCCAGACCCGCAGCGCACTACTGAGCTTTCTTTGCTGCGTCGATAAGGTCCTTACCGATCTTCTTCTCGTAATCGGGATACACCGACTGGGAAGCCTGCTTCCAGGCGGCGAGCTCCGAGTCGCTAAGGGTATAGATCTGCAGTTTGCCGCCGGCCTTGATCTTCCCGAACGCCGCGTCATTGTCGGCAGCTGCGCTCTGGCGCTCGAAGGCAGTCGCCTGCTTCATCGACTCATCCAGGATCTTGCGCTGCTCATCAGGCAGCCCCGCGTACCAGTCCGCGTTGGTCACCACGGCGTAGCCGAGGTAGGACATGGTCCCGCTGAGGGTCATGTACTTCTGGACGTCGGGGTACTTCTCTGTCCAGATGTTGGAGAAGGTATTGAGCTGGCCGTCGACCACGCCCTGCTGAAGGGCACTGAACACCTCGGCGAAGGCCATAACCTGGGCAGTGCCTCCCAACGCGTTCACGAGCGTCTCGGCCGGCTTCCCGTCGGCTCGGAACTTGAGACCCTTGAAGTCCGCGGGCATCTTCAACTCGTGCTTGGCGTTCGTGAAGTAGCGGAAGCCGTTGTCCCAAACCGCGACTCCGAGCATCTTCTGGGACTTCAGCTTCTCGTACAGCTGCTTCCCCACCGGGCCGTCGGCCACCTTGATCGCTGCCTGAGTCGTGGGGAAGATGTACGGCAGGTCGAATACCTGCCATTCGGGGACCGATACGGAGAACTTGGCAGTGCCCGGGGCCAGGTACTGGACCGCATTGGCCTGCAGCGCCCCGAACTCCTCCGCGTCCTTGTACAGCTGCGAGTTGGGGAAGACCTGAACTTCGATGCCGCCGTTGGACAGTTTCTCGGCGATCTCCTTGAACTTCAGGGCCGCTTTGCCCTTGGGCGTGTCCTCAGCCACCACGTGCGAGAATTTCACCACGAGCTTCTTGCCTGAAGCGGCCGGGGCGGCAGCCGCCGGTGCGCTAGTCGCGGCCCCGCTGGCGGCAGGCTTCGCTGGAGCAGAGGTCGAGGCAGCCGGTGCGCCTGAACTGCAGGCCGCAGCCGCAAGCGAGGCTGCACCCGCCGCGAGACCGAGGAGCAGCTGCCGGCGCGTCACGCGCGTTTTGTTCACGCCTTCGATGATGCTTTCGTCGCGGTTCTCCATCTTCACCCTCCCATAATGGCTAAGTCTTACCCCATTGATAGGAAAGACCGATTCTCGGGGTCCTCGCCACCTTGGCGGTCCCCAGTGGGCGGTGGGAATCCACCGCAAAGTCTAAGGTGGACCTCTCTGGCCCGCCGCAATGTCATCGTTCGGCTGACAGGCGCGAGCTTCCAGCGGACGGCTGGTTCTGGTCACAGAAAGAAAACTCCTGCGCTTTAGACTGACTAGCTGGGGCTACTTGATCGGGAAAGCGGGCACACGTGGCGAGGCTTCAAGGTGGGACGCAGCAGCATACCATCCCCCCGGGTGGTCGCTGGCAGGAATAGAACAGATGAGGCTACTTGCGGGGATTGCCAGAGCGCATTCTCAGCTCGCGCGGCCACCCCATGGACGAGGCCTCAGCTCCTGCCGGTACCACGATAGATCCCAGGTGATCGCCACGATATCCCGAGCCATCTTTGGCAGGAGCGGCCCCATCAATGGAGCCTGGCTAGCCGTGCAGCGCTAGCGGCAGCTACAATCAAAACACTTTAATTCATGTCTGTCAATAGTTCTGGTCACACAGTATACAATTCCGGTGGGCATTCCAAATATCGGCAATCGATTCTGACGGGCATTCTGAACGCCGAGCGTCCCATCAGCCATACGAAAGAGCGTGCGGAGTGTCATCCGATTGACTTGGCTGTTGGTTCGGCCTATTCTTGGCTCCCAGCGCATCCCCTTTCGGAATTGCTACATTCGCAGCCACTCAATGGCAAAGGGGCCTACCTGCTGGAGGATGAGAGAGTGTTGGAGACAGTAGGCCTGCTCAGCGGCATCGTCGAGAACATCGAGCGGGTGATAGTCGGCAAGCGACGGGCCGTCGAGAAGGCGATGGTGGCGCTGCTCTGCGAGGGCCACGTCCTGATAGAAGACGTGCCGGGAATCGGCAAGACGACCATGTGCAAGGCGCTCGCCGCGTCGATTGGCTGCACCTTTCGCCGGATTCAGCTGACACCGGACGTATTGCCCTCCGACGTCACGGGGCTCTACTTCTTCAACCAGCGGATCTCCGACTTCGAGTTTCGCCCGGGGCCCGTCTTCGCCAACCTCGTACTGGCCGATGAGATCAACCGCGCCACCCCGCGCACTCAATCTGCCCTCCTGGAGTGCATGGAGGAGCGCCAGGTAACGCTCGATGGAGAGACACACCGCCTGCCTAGACCCTTCCTCGTGATGGCGACTCAGAATCCCGTGGAGCTGGAGGGCACCTTCCCGCTGCCCGAGGCACAGCTGGATCGGTTCCTACTTCAGATCGAACTGGGCTACCCGAACGAAGCCGAGGAGACCGAGATCATCTCCAGATTCGAGCAATCCAGCCCGATGGACGAGCTTCGGCCGGTAGCATCAGCCGCCCAGCTTCTCGAGATGCAGCACGACGTGCGCCGTATCCACGTGGACGAGTCCGTGAAAAGCTACGTTGCTCGAATCGCTCGGGCGACGCGCTCCCATCCGGACGTCAGGCTGGGGGCGAGCCCGCGTGCCTCCGTGGCGCTCTACCACGCGGCGCAGGCTCAGGCGCGTCTGGCGGGGCGGGAGTTCGTGATTCCCGATGACGTGAAAGCGCTGGCCCCGGCGGTCCTCGCCCACCGCCTTCTACTGTCGCCGCAGGCGCGCGTCCGGGGCCAGAGGCCGGCAGCCGTCGTGGAAGAGGTTCTCGCCAGCGTCCCCGTGCCCGTAGAGGGCTAGGCAAGGTATCCATAAGAACAACATGTTCAGCCCGCCAGGCCTGAACGCTGCGCTCGCTCGCGTTCAGTGCCCTGGCCCCGCCCCTGTACCGGCGGACCTACGGCTACGTGCCTAGCTTCAAGCATTCCAGGTCCGATGAGCAACACTGACCGCATCTACGATCGCCTCGCCCCGCTGCTGCTGGTTTCGGCCGCATTGATCGGCGCCTACCGGCAGCAGCTATCCACAGTGGCGCTAGCAATCATCCTGCTGGGCACGCTGCTGCTCACGAGGTACTGGAGCCGCAATGCCCTGCGCGCCCTCCAATACAGCAGGCAGTTCAGTCCGGAGCGGGCTTTTCCAGGAGACGAACTCCTCTTCACGGCGCGGCTGACGAACCGCAAGCTGCTTCCGCTGCCCTGGGTGGAGGTGCAAGAGCGAGTATCGTGGCCGGCAACATCCGTCTCTATCATGGAGCCGGAAGAGGCGGTTCTCTCGGAAGGTGCCCTTGGGATGGCAGGCTCCGTGTCGTGGCACGAACGGATTGACTGGCAGTACCGAATCCTCTGCCGCAGACGCGGGGTCTTCCGGCTGGGTCCGGCGAAGATCACCAGCGGCGACCCATTTGGCTTCTTCCCTCAGTCCAACACAGTTCCGAACGAGGAGAAGCTGGTGGTCTATCCGCGGCTGATCCCGATAGACCAGATCGATCTTCCGGCGGGCTTTCCCCTGGGCGAGACGAGGGCAGAGCGGTGGATTTTCGAGGACCCGTCCCGAATGGTCGGGGTCCGGGAGTACCGGCCAGAGGACTCCCTCCGTCGAATCCACTGGAAGGCGACGGCAAGACGACAGCAGCTGCAGGTGAAGCTGCACGAGCCGACGACGACCGTGCAGATCGCCCTTTTCCTGGCAACCGATAGCTTCAAATCGGAGGAAGCCTTCGAGCACGCCGTCAGCATAACGGCGTCGCTGGCGCACGCCCTCTCTGAGCGCAGGCTACCGGTTGGCCTTTATGTCAACGGCGGCTCTTCCGATAGCAAGTTGCCCATGGAGATACCGCCGGGGAGGTCGGCCGAGCAGTTGGCCGTCGTCCTGGAGGCCCTGGCAGGGGTGGAAGCCGTGTCGTGCGTCCCCACGGCGCGGTACCTGCCCGAGACCATCGATCGGCTCCCGTGGGGCTCCAGCACCATCCTCGTGGCGGGTGACGCGGTCGATGCCTACGCAGGAACGGTACAGGGTCTTTTAGACACGGGGCATCGGGCAACGGTGGTTCGGGCGGAGGGCGGGGGAGACGGCAATGAAGGACAGGCTGCTGCGGTGACTGGTGCACCACGGCAGCGTTGACTTGAGCTGTCATCCTGAGCGCCAGCGAAGGATCTCTCCGACCATGTGGAGATGCTTCGCTTCGCTCAGCATGACAATCCGCATCAGCCAGCAGGTTGCTGGGCGTTAGAGTAGGCAGAGAATGCTGACGGTGATAGGAGTCTGGCTCAGCGAGTGCGCCTGGATTTACCTGGTGGTTCGGGCGGTGACCGGCATCACCAATCCGGGGCTGGAGTTCACGCCAGTGGTGCTGGCTCCCTACGGGGCCGCCCTGGTCGTCGCGCTCCTCCTGAGCCCGCTCTACTCCCCTGAAGGGACTACAAGCAAGGGCCGGAGGCGAGGCTTCGGGTTCGCCATGATGCTGGTGGCAACGCTGGCCAACCTGGTGGGCGCGGCTGCCTCCATCGCTGCTGTGGCCTGGTGGGAGCTGTACCGCGGCCGGCCGTTGCTGGATCCGTCGTGGCTTTCCTCGATCCCCGACGACGCGATACGTGCCGCCACCACGCTTCCGCCGATCCTGTGGCTGATGCTGCTCGGGGTTATCCTCTGGTGGCGCGGTGCACGGCTGGCTCGCGGCGAGGTCGCCTTCCAGGGGTTGGTCTCACGCTTCGCCTGGGGGACGGTGGCGCTGCTGATCCTGGCAGTCGCGGGGTGGCTCTCCGCGCTCGAAACCCCCGCATCCACGCTTGCGGTCGGGGTGTATCTGCTAGCAGGGATGGCCGCGATGGCGGCTGCCCGATTGGAGGCGGCTCAGGCGGAGCGGGCTGGCATCGTAGACAGGGGATGGAGGGGCTCATCCACCGCCGTCGCGCTGCTGCTGGTGATCGCTGGAATAGGCATCGCCGTAGCGCTCGGGCCTCAGCTAGAGGAGTTCGCCGGGTGGGTTCGGGACTGGTACTTCGGCGTTCTGCTGCCACTGCTGCTGGAGATATTGCGCTGGATCATCCATCTACTGGGGCTCGACGCGCCACCCAAGCCGATGGCGACTCCGCCCCCTGGGCCGGGTACTTCGGGACCAGGCACCGATAACCTGTTCACCCTTCCAGACTCGATACGCGGCGCGCTGCGGGTCGTCTTTAACCTGAGTTGGATGGTGATCATCCTCCTCGCGGTGTACCGGTGGGTAGAGAGCTGGACGTGGGGACGCCAGCGCCGACCGAAGAGCGGCTACCGCCGCGAGCGGCTCCCCTGGAGCCCGCTTCGGGCACTGCGGGGGCTCCTGCTGTGGCTGTTGGAAATGCTGATGAGATGGATCCCCGCGCTCTCGGCGTGGGCACGGCATCTCGTGGTGTCGACGGAAAGGGCGTCGACCGTGCGGGAGGTGTACGGGCGGCTGCTGGACTGGGGCGCGCGCAGGGGGCAGGAGCGGGTACCCTGGGCGACTCCACGGGAATACCTGGCGACCCTTACCTCTCGCTGGCCAGGCCTGGAAGACGAATTCCGCTCTATCACGGAGAGCTACCTTCACGCCCGCTACGGAGCGGTCATCCTTCCTGATACCGAGCTTGAGCGGGTAATGGCGGCGTGGGCCAGCATCGTCGCCGCGGGTCACAGCAAATGAAGAGACTCGTTCATTACAAATCTTTAATGGTCGACGAGCCGGCGGAATCCATGAAACAGAAAGCCGGCAGGTATAAAGTAGTGCCTCTACCACTAATCCAGGCTGACTTTGAGTCCCGGAGGTGACGATGAAAGCACCCAACCGGTCCAGAAACGTAGCCGTTGCCGCGATGGCGATAGCGATTCTCGCCATGACCCAAATCGGCCTGCCGGCGACGCAGGTGACGGCCGCGTCGCAAACACGCGGCGTGCCCGGCCCCACTGCCGCTGGCAAGAGGGTGGACTTGCGGCAGCTTCCGCCGATCAAGGGAGACACGCCCCAGCAGGTGCGCGAGATTCCACAGCTATACCCGGTGGACGCGAACTCCTTCGGACAGCTGAAGGCCGCAGCCAACCAGGCCGCGGCCTCCAAGGGTCACAAGCCGGGATCTGGGACGATCACTAGCGGGCCGGCACCGACCTTTCCAACGCTGGACTTCACCCAGACCGGCGGGTGGAATCCGCCGGACGCGGGCCTTGCGGTGGGACCAAACTCGATCCTAGTGGCGTTGAACGAAGCACTCGGGATATACTCCAAACCAACGACAACGAATCCGTTCGCTCTGAACACGTTGGTCATGTTCAGTTCCAAAGACCTGTTTAACACGACCGATTCTGTCTTCGACCCACGGGCGCTGTACGATGCCTACAACAAACGTTTCGTCCTGCTGGCCGTCTCGCAGAACGGTGCTAACAAGACTTCCTACTATCAATTAGCGGTATCTGACACCTCCGACCCGCCAACAGTCTGGACGACCTTCTCGATCCCCGCGGTGACGGGTTCCGACGGTTCGGCGGCCTGGGCAGACTTCCCAGGTCTTGGCATGGACGCCAACTACATCTACATCACATCAAACCAGTTCACCTTCAGCAACAACACCTTCCAATACGCGCGAATCCTGGCCATTCCAAAGAAATCCGTATATTGCACTAGTGGCACGTGCACGGCGACTTCCACAAGCTACCCGGACCTGCTGAATCCCGACGGGAGTACTGCCTTTACGGTACAGCCCGCGAATCAGCCGTTCGCCACTTCTTCGTCAACCACACCGATGTACTTCGTGAACGCACTATGGTCCACCGGCTCGCAGCTAGTGGTGCGGTCGATAGATTCTTCAGGCAAACTCAGCGGCTCCGCTTCAGTCGACGTCGCGCCATACACCCTACCGGCAGATGCCCCCCAACCGGGTCACAGAGCGAGGAAGATCGACACTGGCGACGACCGGCTACTGGGCGCAACCATGGACGCGAACGGCGTGATATACACCGCGAACACCACTGGCGCTACCAATGCCGCACCCAACCCTTACGCCAACGCACAGTGGTACGCCATCACGCCTGGATCGTCCGACGGGTCTCCAACCTACGGCGCCACGACGAAGGCGATCACCAGCCCAACCGTCGCGTACTACTACCCTGCGGTGGCGGCCACAAGCAGCGGTGCGGTTGGCGTGGAGGTAAGTGGATCAGGTTCGGCGCAGACGGCCTCGGCGTTCTACATCGATAGCACAGGCAACGCCACCAGCTACGCCGGAGGCGTCAGCGGCTACACACTTAGCAGTCGGTGGGGAGACTACGGAGCCGCGGCGCCAGACCCGTCGAACACTGGCAAGGTCTGGGTACTCGGTGAGTATGCCAAGTACTCGAACGGGTGGGGCACGGCCGTTACCCAGGTACCGGCGCCCTAACTGGTGCATCCAGCAAATCGCCATCACGCTTGTAGCCGCAGCCTTTAGGCTGCGCGTCCTCGTGGCGGCAGACGGTCGCGAACCAACGAGGCCACGCGCGCCCATGAAGGGCGCGGCTACAAGATGCCATGAACTCGCCGGATGCACCACTAACACTGCATCGCAGACGATCCGGTGTCTTGTGACGCTGGGAGCTGGCTGGGTTGAGACAACCCAGGCTCCTGGGTTCGGGGGACGCCCCTGACTCCAGTATCGATGACGCCCACGAATCACACAGGGGCGAGCAGATTTGCCCGCCCCTGTCGCTTGGTCCATTGTCCGCGGGATTTACATTTCCTGCAGAGTGATGCTCCCGTTGGAGCAGACACTGACGCAGCTCTCACAGCCGAGACAGTCGTCCGGGTCGCCGGAAACCTGTGCCTTGTTGTTTTCAACCGTAAACAACTCCACAGGGCAGGTGTTGACGCAGTCGCCGCAACCCTCGCACTTATCCTCATCGATAGTGATGACGTACACCCCTGGTTTCCTGGCCTTTCGCTAAAGAGTCTGTATGCCCTACACGCAGCCGGTAGGCTTTGGGAGTCCCGCGATCTTGCAGGCGCCCTTGGCGGGCCCGGAGGGAAACAGCTTGTAGATGTATTTTAGATCAAAACCTGTGTCCTTGCAAACCTTTCTGACCATTGGGGCTATGCCGAACTGGGTATAGTAGTTATGCAGGTAGTTGATGACCTTCCAGTGGTCCTCGCTGAGCTCAGGGATCTCCTCGGTGTCCGCGAAGCAGGTAGCCACGTCCTCGTTCCAGATGGACGGATCCTGCAGGAACCCATCTTCATCGACGTCGAAGTCTCGCCCCCGCAAAGTTACAATTGGCATCTCGCACCTCCTAATCTTGAATCCGAACAGGTTAACTCACTTACCAGCACCGACCTCGACCACAAACCGGCCGTTGGCCTCCGGCAGGCCACTAGTGAACGCGCTAGGCGTAACCTCCTCTTCCTTCACAGCTATGGTGATCTTGTATAGAACCGTCAGGATCAGTGCTGCCGTCGCGTAGATGGCAGCGGCAATCAATAGCTCCGCCACCGTCGGCAGATATTCTGTGACGTCTCCGAGGGGCGAAGGGATGAATCCCCCAACCACCAGGCAGAGTCCCTTATCGATCCACATGGAGAAGTAGACGGCAGTGCACGCAACCAGCAAACTCCTCTCGTTGCGGCGCGTCGCGGGGTTCACCAACATGATTATAGCAACCACGGAGAGGAGGGTGGATACCCAGGTGAATGGGACGAGCCCATCTTTTCCATCCAGACCGAAGTAGAGATACTGGAAGGATTCCATGTGGCTCCCGACGTTGGTGAACACCACGGAGAACAGCTCCGCAACGACGAGAAACAGGTTGGTGATGGTAGCGTAGGTCACTATCGTGGCCAGTTTCTGGATGGCCTTACCGCCCACGTCGAACCCGGCGAATTTTCTCACGACGACGGCCAGAATGATCAGCAGGGCCGGGCCCGAGGCGAAAGCCGAAGCCAGAAACCGCGGGGTCAGGATGGCCGAGTTCCAGAGGGGCCGTGCCGCCAGGCCGCTGTATACAAAGGAGGTCATTGT
>JAJYKO010000153.1 GCA_021788565.1 Chloroflexota bacterium | reverse complement strand
CGTTCACGGCGATCTGGCCAGCACGACGGACCTCGATCTCCTTTTCGCGGAGCACCGCTTCGACGCGGTGATGCACTTCGCCTCGAACACGCTGGTCGGGGAGTCGATGGAGGAGCCCTTCCTCTACCTGGGCGACAACGTGACTAACGCCGCGCACCTGATACAGAGCGCGGCGCAGCACAGGGTGAAGCGGTTCGTCCTCTCCTCCACGGCGAACCTCTTCGATCGGCCGGAGCGCATCCCCATTTCGGAGGAAGAGCGGATCGTGCCGGGGAGCCCTTACGGCGAGTCGAAAGCGATGATCGAGCGGATGCTCTACTGGGCGGACCGTATCTGGGGAATGAGGTACGCCTGTCTGCGCTACTTCAACGCCGCGGGGGCGCCTCCGAGCGGCGAGCGCGGCGAGGACCACGAGCCGGAGAACCACATCATCCCGATCGTGTTGCAGGTCGCCCTGGGGCAGCGGGAACACGTGGAGGTTTTCGGCGGCGACTACCCGACGCCGGACGGGACCTGCGTTCGGGACTACATCCACGTGCTGGATCTGGCCGAGGCCCACCTGCTGGCCCTGACTGCCCTGGACAGAGGCAGCCGCGCATACAACCTCGGCAACGGCCGCGGCTTCAGCGTCCTGCAGGTAATCGAGGCTGCGCGAGAGATCACGGGGCGGCGCATTCCGGTGGTGATGGGCGTGCGAAGGCAAGGGGACCCCGCCATCCTGATCGCGGACTCCAGCAAGATCAAGCGGGAGCTCGGGTGGACGCCGAGGCACGCCGGCCTCGACGAGATCGTTCGCACGGCCTGGAACTGGCACAGGGCCCACCCCCAGGGCTACCAGACCACGGCCCTCGCCCTGGCCAACGCCATCCCATCGGCGAAGTAGGCCGTGCCGATGGCGGGGCAGCCCGCGGCGTAGTCGGGCGGCTGCGCCCCGATAGCGCTCATCCAGGACGCAAAGAGGCCCCCAAGGTAAACCTCGGGGGCCTCTTTGCGTCCTGGATCGATAAGCAGGCGGATTTGCGTTCCGCGCCCTATTGGGTGACCTTCATGAGCTTGTTGCCGAACTCCTCGGCAATCCAGATGCGGTCCTGGCTGTCCACCGCGAGCCCGTCGTGGGGATGGCCGCTCCCGCTCGGGGTGGGGTAAACCGAAAACGATCCGGTCCCGCTGATGGGGAAGGAGCCGTATTTGTTAAGAAGGGAGTCGTCGAACCACACCAGCCCGTGGTGGTCGATGGCTATGCCGGAGGTGTGACCGCCACTCGAATAGCTGTACTCGCTGACGCCGAGGTTGGTCCCGGGCCGCGCCCGGTCCGTCTTCAGCTCTCCAAGGCTGGTCGCGAAACCCTCGGTCCACCACACGTTCCCGTCCGGATCTACCGCGATCAGATGCGGCGTGAGTCCGGGGGCCGGCTCCTCGCGGGTCTTGTACCCCTTTAGGGAGACCCCGGAGCTGGTCTCGGCGACGAGCCCCACCGTATCGTTGTTCTCTGTGAACCAGATATCGTTGTGAGCGCCCGCGGCGATGCCGTAAGGATGGCTGTCGGGGGAAGGTGTGGCGATCTCGCGGAACTTCCCGTTCTTGGGATCGAAGCGAGCGATCTTGTTGGTGGAGAACTCGGTGAACCAGATGCGGCCGTGGCGATCGACCGTGAGGTCCCAGGGACGTGAGTTCGCCGTGGGCACCGTCCACTTCTGGAAGGCTTTCGTCACGGGGTTGAGAGTACCGATGACGTTGGCGAACGGCGAGGTGAACCAGAGGTTGCCCGCGGTGTCGAAGGCGAGGAAAAGGGCCTGGCCGTATCCCGCGGGGAGCGTGTGACTGGTCCAGGTGGAGGAAGCTGGGTTGAACTCTTCAATCATGCCGGAGGGAGTCGTGCTCGAGCAGCTGGTACCTGGGTCGCACCCGGGCGCCGCGACCCAGACGTTGCCGCTGGAGTCTATCGCCACTCCCCACGGATCGCTGCCCTCGGGTAGGGCATACTCGGTCGCGGTGGGTGGTGTGGCGGCGACACCCCGGGACATCGGGACGAACGCGACGAGCGGCGCCACGAGCAGCACGACGAACAGTTTCCACCGTGGATCAGTAGCCATTGGCTCGGCCTCCTCGTTGTCAACCTTCCGTGCATTCGATTGGTCAATAAGGGAAGCGCGCTGGAGGCGGTGCAAACCAGACTAGCGGATTATATGGGTGACAAGTTGGGTTTGCTTTGCGCGAGGGTGACAAAGTTGGGGGACAGTTGCTTTCATTTCTGATAGAAAGTGCCCGAGCGTGGCGGGAAGTGCGGGCCAGCCGCAGGGACCAGCTGGCCTCGCCACGACCGCCATTCCCACCGCTCTAGTGAATTGGGAGGTCTCTTGCATTAGCGTCATCCGGGTTTCACCGGACGTTGCCTGAGATTGGCTGTTCTGTCCCACGGTTCAGGGTACCTTCAGTCGCGCTCTGGTTGTTCCCACCGTCCGGCCGAGGTAAGAGCGAGGAGCCAAGCTAGGGCCTGGCGGGCGGGTCCTGGAGGACGCGAGGACGCACCATCTACTTGACAACAGCTCAGCAAATATGTAAAATACAGTAGCACTCTTTATGTAATTTACGTTGCAGCGCGAGGAGGTGGTGGGGGTGAAGGAACGAGAGCCTATGAGTAGAATCGTTCGACCATTAAGAGGTGGCCAGATCACCATCCCCGCCGAGTTCCGCAAACAGCTCGGCATCACCGAGGGCAGCGTCCTTCAGATGACTCTGAGGGAGGGGGAGCTGCGCATTAAGCCGATGCGTGTCACTGAGACGGCGGCGGGTTCTCCCTGGATGAGGGAACTGTACGACCTCTTCGCCCCCGTACGGGATGAAGCGGCGCGGGTCGGGGAGGAGGAGATCGACGAGGCCATAACCCGAGCCGTGGCCGAGAGCCGTAAGAAGCATGCTTAGGGCCGTCTTCGACACCGTCGTCTTCGTCCGCGGCCTGATCAATCCCCATAGCCGGTGGGGCCGTGCCGTGTTCATGCGCTCCCACCAGTACCGCCTCTTTCTCTCCCGGCCGGTCATCATGGAGATCCTCGACGTGCTTCATCGGCCGGAGCTTACCGCCAAGTTCCGGAGCCTTACGGGTATGGACCTGGCCAGGGTCATCGACATCCTTGGCCAGGCCGAGATCGTGGAGGCGCCAGCTATCCCTGCCGTCTCGCGAGACGCGAAAGACGATAAGTTCCTGGCCACTGCCTTGGCTGCGGGGGCGGAGTACCTCGTGACCGAGGATGAGGACCTCTTGGTGATTGGGGAATATGAAGGGGTGAGGATCGTCGATGCGGCAACCTTCCTGACGATCCTCGAGGAGCAGGAGGGATGAGGAACCCCTTGGGACACGAGAAACGGCCTCGGATTGGCCCCCAGACCAGAAAGAAACGGAAGAGCCTATGAAGGCCTCTGGCCAAATAGGAACAGGATAAGGCCCTGGAGGCGGCTCGGCAGCCGTGACGTTAGCAATCCGTTTGCAAACCGTTAGCAAGTCCTGCCCGGGAGCCGTCCGGAAGGGCATCAGGACACAAAATAAGGGCCTCCATCGTGCGTGGAGGCCCTACATATTGGGTGAGCCGGGAGGGATTCGGACCCTCGACCCACGGATTAAAAGGTCGATCCAGGCCAGGGTTCAAACGGTGCGGTTTGAGGGCGGTTTTGACCTCACTTTCTGACGAAATCCGGTTGTCTTCGGATACCCATAACAGGCTATAACTACTTGCTAGTGGGTAGCCGCCCTCCGCGCATAGAAGATCGCCACCACGATGAACCCCCACGTGATCGGGTTGAACAGCACGACAGCCACGGAAGCCTGCAATGGATAATGACTCTGAACCAAGTTGAGATAGAAGAGGAAGGCAACCGCTGCCGCCAGCAGCCAGAAGGCGACCCTTAGCTTCACCCCTTTTCCTCCTCGGTGTCTTCCCCCGTCGAAGTCTGGCCGTAAGAGTCGGGTTGGTGTTCGCGTGCTTCCTGGGCTTGAACCATGTGGGCGTACTTCAGCACGGCGTCGCGGCCCTCTTCCGATAGTGAGCCCACCACTATCGCCAAATCCTCCAGCACGTCCTGGGGCGGGCGCGGTCCGACGATCAGGCCGGCAGCTCGCAAGAGGTCGGGCACCGAGCGCTTAAAGGCGGCGGCAATCATCATGATCCTGGTGATACCCGGGTCTTCCGTGTCCGCCTGCTCCAGCTTGCTGATGTAGGTCTGGAGTAGACCCGACTCCCTGGCAAGATCCGTCTGCCACCAGCCGAACTCTTTGCGCCAGATCGTTACCTGCTTACCTAGTCTCTTTCCTATCTCCTCCTGAGTGATACCGAACCCTGCCGGGAACCTTGGTTTGCGTCTGGGCATTTCTTCCTCCCTCTAGCTTGGCGATACCAGTTCCCCTGCAAGGGTTAATCCTTCCCGTAGTGGGTACCCATAATTCTAGCACGCCGATGCCTCTAGGCATATTTCCATGATAATGATTGCTGCTCAAAGGTACCAGTACGAGCAAGCCTAGACAACTACTCAATATCCAAGTTTCGAGAATTGCTTCTTCCAGAACTTGACACATGCCTCCAGGTATGCTTAAATGGGTACCTGATAAAGGGTATGGACAAGGAGCGCAGACGTGGACGAATATCGGGTCGTGAGGAGAGAAGAGGCAGAGCGTATCTACAATGCCATGCCCGACGAGGACGCTCGGCTTGTCGTCGCGCTGCGGGAGATCCAGAAGCGGCTCGGCATGTCGGACAAGGCTTGCGCTGAAACGCTGGGCATCAGTCAGCCTGCCTGGTCGCGGGTCCGCAAGGGGCAGCGCCGTCCAGGACTCGAGCTTGCTCGCGGAGTAGCGAAGGCCTACCCACAGCTCCGGCCTGAGCTGCTCTTTTTTTTGGGCTTAGATACCCATAACGGGGAACATATACCCAACAGGGGGAACCGTGGAAGGTAAGCGCTACGTCAACGTCCCTTTTGACCTGGAGGAATACCGGGTCATTCAGAAGGCCATGAGCCGCTTTAGGTGCAAGAGCATGGCTGAGTTCTGCCACCTGGCCGCCTTCCACTTCGCCGGCCACAACCGTAGCACCGTCAGGCCGGTGCGCGCGTGGACACAAATAGAGAAAGGGGAAGCCGCCGATCCCGCAACCGGAGCCTAGAGCCAGGCCACAAAACGACCTTACTGGGTGAGCCGGGAGGGATTCGGACCCTCGACCCACGGATTAAAAGTCCGTTGCTCTGCCACTGAGCTACCGGCCCGCTACCGCGCGCAATTATACTGCATGACGGCCGGCCGACGCTCGGACGGACGGACGGCCGTGGCAGGGGTTCCACCAACAATCCAGGTGGTGCCTCGTCCCCGCGCGGTTGATGAACATTAGCTCGTTGATTGGGTAGTTCCCCCGGATGCGGGCGGCCAGAGACGGCCGCCCCTACAAGGGGTGTAGGGGCCGCGCGATGCGAGCGAGCGCAGCATCACGCCCTGCCGGCCCGCCTCGTCCCGTTACCGAATCAATCGGTCAATGACCATAAACCGCCGGCTCCAGGATGGCGAAACCCGCCTTCGCGGGTTAGGGATAGTCCGCGCAGGCGGACTTTGCCAGGGAGAGAGCCGGCGACTTCCAGTCGCGCGGAGAGTTCGTCGCAAAACTTGTGCGAGGAAGGAACTTGAGGGATAATGGAGCACTGGGCCTGCCGGCCTCACTTCTGGTCTCTATTCCCAACGCACTCGCACGAACGGAGCACGCATGAGACTTCCCAAGCTGCGCATCGCCCACCTGGAGCCGAAATACCCCATCGTCCAGGGCGGAATGGGTGTCAAGGTATCCACCGCTCCTCTGGTTGCCGCCGTCGCCAACGCGGGTGGGGTCGGCACGCTGTCCGCGGCTGAGTACCACCTCAAGAATCGGAAGACCCCGAAGACCGAGACGGTTCGCGGGGTCAAGGTCGCGCGGCCCTACCTGTTCGCGCCCGACCTCGCCGCCGAGATCAAGCGGGCCAAATCCATGACGAACGGTATCGTTGGCGTTAACATAATGTACGCCATCACCGACTTCTACGACCTCGCCATGACCGCCGTGGATGCCGGCGTGGACTTCATCGTCACCGGCGCTGGCTTCTCCCGCGACATCTACGGCTACGTTCACGATTTCGCCATGCCGGTCATCAGCATCTGCGACCAGCCGGGCCTGGCGAAGATCGCCCAGAAACTCGGCGCCGCCGCCATCATCGTGGAGGGCAAGGAGGCGGGAGGCCACCTGGGCACGGACCGGCCGACGCGCGAGATCCTGCCGGCGGTGGCGGACGCGGTGTCCATTCCGGTCATCGCCGCGGGTGGGATATGGACCGGCGAGGACATGGAGGAGATGTTCAGGCTGGGCGCTAGTGGGGTCCAGATGGCAACCCGCTTCGTGTGCACCTACGAGTGCGAGGTAGCGCCGGAGTTCAAGCAGGCGTACATCAACTCCCGCAAAGAGGACATCACGGTCATCAAGAGCCCTGTGGGAATGCCCGGAAGGGCGATCCGCAACAAGTTCCTGAACAGGGTCGAGAGCGGCGAGCCGATCAAGTTCAAGTGCCCGCTCCTCTGCCTGAAGACCTGCAAGGCGAAGGACGCCAACTACTGTATCGCCGACGCCCTGATCAACGCCTACCAGGGAAGGGTGGACGAGGGGATCATCTTCGCCGGGGAGAACGCCTGGCGTAGCGAGAAGATCGTCTCCGTGAAGGACATCTTCGACGAGCTCCTCTCCCACTTCGAGCTGGACGAGGAACCGGCGCCCGCCACGGGTGGCTCAATCGTATAGCGTCGCCCCCTTGACGATAGCGCGCGTACCTTCAAGGCCGGTAGGCCGTGGGCGACGCTACCTGTCCGTGCTCTCCGTGTCTCCGTGGTGCAGGTCTCCCCTCCGTCCTACAGCCCGCCCGTGCTCCGCATCAAGCCGCCGTCGATGAACACGCTCGTCCCCGTGATGTACGACGCCGCATCCGACGCCAAATACGCCACCAGGCTCGCCACATCCTCGGGGCTGCCGATACGCCCGAGCGGGACCTCGTCTATCAACTCCTGCTTTGCCTTCGGATTCGTGAGCGTCGCGGTGTTGATCGGCGTCGCTATCGCCCCCGGCCCCACGTTCACCACGTTGATGTGGTGAGGCGCCAGCTCCAGCGCCATGTCCCTGCACATCATCCGCAGGCCCCCCTTGGCCGCGCAATAATCGATGTGGCCTGGGAAGGCGATGTCCTCGTGAACGGAGGAGATGTTGATAATGGTCCCGCCCTCGCCCCTCTTGACCATCTCCCTGGCCGCCGCCTGCGCGCAGAGGAAGGGGCCCGTCAGGTCCACCGCGATCACCTTGTCCCATTCCTCCTCCGTCTTGTCCAGGAATGGCGTGTCGTACTCGATGCCGGCGTTGTTCACGAGCACGTCGAGCTTACCTAGCTTCTCGACTGCCTGCTGGATCATCTGCCGCACCTGGTCACCACGCGACACATCCGCCTCAATCGCGACCGCCTTGCTTCCGCCGTTCTGAATCTCCTTCACCACCTGGTTGGCCGGGTCCGCCTGCCCGATGTAGTTCACGACTACGTCTGCCCCCTGGCGCCCCATCTCGATGGCGGTGGCCTTCCCTATGCCGCTGGACGCGCCCGTGATCAATACGACCTTTCCCGCCAGCGGCTTCCCACCCCCTCGAGCGCCGTCAGCCGACGTTTGGGTCCTGTCAGGTCCCCTGGATTGAGCGATATCTGTCACGCTGTCTTCCCTTTCTGTTTCTTTGTGTCCGACTTCGACCGTCTGACTTCCGAACCATCTTCCCTTGCTGCTCGGCGTGCGCGCGTGGCGCGATAGGCTTCATCCTCGGGCTCCTCTTCAGGACCGTGCTTGGCGGCCTTCGCCAGGTCGACGGCAGACCTGATCAGCGCCAGGTGGGTGAAACCCTGCGGGAAGTTGCCCAGCAGATCCCCCGTCTTGGAGTTGATCTCCTCCGATAGCAGCCCCACGTCGTTTGCGTAGCTGAGCACTTTCTGAAACAGCTTATGTGCCTCTTCAAGCTGCCCGCTCAGGGCGAGCGCATCCACCATCCAGAGGCTACAGAGGGTGAACGTCCCCTCTCCGCCCGACAGACCATCACTGGATCGGTACCTGTAGACGAGACCGTTGTGGGTAAGCTGCTGCTGTATCTGCTTGATGGTTGACTTAACTCGGTGATCGGTCGCCGGCAGCATCCCCACCCTGGGGATGATCAGGGCGCTGGCATCTAGATCCGAGCTGCCGAAAGCCTGAGTGAAGGCCCCGATCTTCTCATCGTAGCCTTTCTTCAGGACTGCCTCTTTGATCTGGTCCCGCGTGGCTATCCACCTGTCGACGGGAGCCTCGAGTTTATACTCCTGGGCCAGCTTGATTCCGCGGTCCAGGGCAGCCCAGCACATCACCTTCGAGTAGACGAACTGCTGAGGTCCGCCCCGGACCTCCCATATCCCGTTGTCGGGCTGCTGCCACTTCTCGGCCGCCTGTTCAACCAGCATCCGCAACAATTTCCACGTGGCCTTGGCGGGACACTTTCCCTTGTAGTTGCCCAGCCGCTCGGCGCGGTTCGTCGGCGCTCGATAGTGCACGTATGTAGCGGTGAGCACCTCGCCATAGATGTCCAGCTGGAACTGATTGTACGCTTCGTTTCCCACCCGCACCGGCTTCGAACCCATGTACCCGTCCAGGTTCTGCAGGTCCACTTCCTTTAGATCCAGCCTGCCGTCTATCCCGTACATGATCTGCGGAACCGAGGTAGGGTCACGCTGTTGCGTGTCGCGAAGCCAGTGGATGAAATCGGTCGCCTCGTCTTGGTAGCCCACGGTCATCAACGCGTAGAAGATCAAAGACGCGTCCCGTATCCAGGAGTACCGGTAGTCCCAGTTGCGCATCCCCCCGATGTCCTCCGGGAGGGACGTCGTGGGTGCGGCCACGATGGCGCCCGTGGGCTCGTAGATCAGCATCTTCAGGGTAAGGATGCTGCGAAGGACGTCCTCCCTGTAACGGCCTCGGTAGGTGCAGCGGTCCGCCCACTTCTTCCAGTACTGCTGGGTTTTTTCCAGCTCTTCCGCGTGGCTTCCATTCTTGAGCTGGGCGTGAGCCTCCTCCTGCGACTCGGTGTAGGAGAGAACCACCCAGTAG
>JAJYKO010000152.1 GCA_021788565.1 Chloroflexota bacterium | reverse complement strand
CACCGGCCTGCTCCAGCCCCTTCAGGGCACGCCCGACCATTTCCCTGGCCGTGCCCGCCATGGTCGCCATCTGCTGTTGGGTCAGCCTGCCCGCGCCGTTTCCTGCCGCCTCTCGGGCATGTTGCAACAGGATCTTGGCGATACGTCCCGTGACGTGCCGGAAGGAAAGGTCCTCTACCAGTTCGACTAGATGGCGCAGGCGGGAGGCAAGCACGCGGACGACGTTGCGGGATATGGCCGGCAACTCCAGCATCAGGGACTGCAGGTCGGTCGCGGAAAGGACGTAGAGTGAGGTGGGATCCAGCGCCTCCACGCTGGCCGGGTTCGGGCCCCCGTCGAAGACGGGAACCTCGTTGAAGGTGTCTCCTGCCCTCATGATTCGGAGCACCTGCTCCCGACCCTCCGGTGACGTCTTGAACACCTTGACGCGGCCGGACTTGACGAAGTAGATCGCCTCGCACGGCTCACCTTCCAGGATCACCATCTCGCCACGCGGATAGCTCCGCTCGTGCACGAGGGGACGAACCTGGCCCAGCTCGCGGTCAGCGAGCCCCGCGAAGTAGGGGATCTGCTTGAGAAACTCGGGCGGCACGCTCATAGCATGAGAATAGCAGAGACGGATTGCCTCTACAATCGGCGCGTCTCAGCCATGTTTGCCATCTGTCGTGTGGTGCCGAATCATCAGCGAGTTGGGCGGCACCATGTCCAGGCCATCCGGAGTGTTCAGCAGGCCGGGAGATGACCCGGACACTCCCGTTTGACCGTACTGCCACACGATCTGATTCGTGGATGGATCTACCACTATGATCCTATTGTTGCGATCGTCCGTCGAAATCACGTCGCCGTTGGGCAGCGGCAGCGCCAGAGAGGGATGGTCCAGCATATTTGCGCCCGAAGGCTCGAAGGTCCACAGCGCCTTGCCCGCTCGGTCGAAGATTACCAGCTTGCCGGGGCTAGAATAGTCCGCTGTGAGGTAGCGATTGGGCGAAATCTCGTTTGAGTCCGATGGGTAGTTCACTGCCGGCGGGTTGGTCGAGAAGATCACCCGGCCGTCCGGGGTGAGTTCGTCCGCCCAGTCGCCGTTGATCTCGGTGATAAGGTAGTTGCCGTTACTCATCGGGAACGTGCCATTGGGACTGCCGAAGGTCTGAGGCGGGTTATGGACGCACTGGCCCGGCCGGCCGAAGCTACGGAGCACCTGGTGGCTTCCCCTCGCGATGAGCAGGACGCGGCAGTTTTTGATGTCTGCAAGTAGCACGTTGCCGTCTGGCAAAACGACGGCATCGTCTGGATTCCATAAATAACCTGGTGCGGAGCCAGGTACGCCTGGATTCCCGTATTGCCACACGATGCGGCGGCTGGCGATATCTATGATCGTGACGAAGAAGTCGAGCTCGTGGGTCGCGATGATCTCCTTGCCGTCTGGAGTGAAGAACGCATCGTCCGGCGACAGAAACTGTTGTCCGGGCTGCAGGTCGCCCGGCTGTGGAAACTGCCATATTATTCGACCCTGGGGATCCACGGCGATCAGCCGGTTGTTGTCGCGGTCCGCGATCAGCACCGCTCCGGGAAGAACGGAGGGATTCGACCCGGGTTGTAGATGCCCCTGCTCTCCAGTGGGCGCTGGTGGGAAAGGCGATTGTGGCTGGGATCCCGGCTGCGGTAACCTGGTGGGCTGACTGCCGGGAGTTGCCGTAGGTGTAGGTTGTCCAGGCTTTGCCGCGGCGCCTTTGCTTGAGGCACAGCCAGCGAGGCTAATTGCCATGATGGCGAGAGCAGCCAGCAGCGCGGCGTACCTCACCCTCGGTGTCCCTTGTCAGCTTTCAGTTGATGTTCCATGGAGTCTGGCGAGAAGCATGATGAGTGCCATGGATGATGCGGAGCGCCCCGAGGGGAGCCGGCGTCCCGCGGCCGTACCACCTTGACCGGCGTGCGCTTCCGCCCTAGACTTTCTGGATGGCGATTGATCCGGTTTAATCGCGACTAACCAGAATAAGGCAGGTTGTGCCTGTGGAGATATCTGCTCCTTTCAGCGCTCGGTTGGATGGCGGACCACGCGTCAGCGGGCGTGCGGTGCCGTTGCACGACCTCACCTACACCGTCGTGGACGTGGAGACCACCGGCCTCTCGGCTTACAGAGACGGCGTCACCGAGATCTGCTGTCTCCGAGTCACCGGCGGGCAAGTCGTGGATCGATTCTCCACCCTGGTCAACCCGGGCCGGCCGATCCCAATGTTCATCCAGCTGATGACCGGCATCACGGATGACATGGTTCGCGATGCTCCCTCGTTTGGGCAGGTGATACCCGCCTTTCTGGAGTTCCTCGGAGAGAGCGTTCTGGTTGCGCACAACGCCTCCTTCGATCTAGGATTTATCAACTACGGTCTCTATTCGAACGGCCATCCACATCTGCACAACCCCGCGGTGGATACCATACGCCTTGCGAAGCGGCTGCTTCCCGGCCTGCCGCGACGCAGTCTGGACGCCGTCACCCAGTACCTGGGCATATTCGTGGCGGATCGCCACCGGGCCTACGGGGACGCCTCCGCCACGGCGGAGGTGCTGCTCCGGCTGCTCCCACTTGCTCAGGAGCGAGGTGTCCAGAGCGATGCCCAGCTGATGGCTTTCCTCGGCTTCGGCCAGATTGAGAAGCGCATCCAGGCAGTCACGCCAGGAAGTCCCAGGGCGAATCGTGCGGCGAAGATGGCGGTGCTTTCTGAGCGCTGCCGCTCGCTGCCCGATGCGCCGGGAGTCTACATAATGCGCTCCCCCTCTGGTGCTGTGCTGTATGTAGGCAAGGCCGTCTCCCTTCGAAAGCGAGTCGCTTCCTACTTCAGTGCCGGTGCGAGCGGCAAGGTGAAGCGGCTGATGGGCCAGGTGGAGAGCATCGAGCACCAGCAGGCGGCTTCGGAGTTGGAGGCGCTGCTGGAGGAGTCACGCCTGATCAAATACTTCCAGCCGCCCTTCAACGTATTGCTACGCTCCTATCGAGACTATCCGTTCATAAGGGTGACGACGGACGGTGGCAGCACCTACGGGGACTATCGACACCTGGACACGACTCGGCGGGTCTCCGACGACGACTCCCTCTACTTCGGCCCCTTCCGTGGACAGCGCAGTACGGAGCTGGTTGTGGAGATTCTGCGCAAGTGCTTCCGGCTCCTGGACGATCGGTGTCCCAACCACGGGAGCATCGGGGAGAGCTGCATCTACTATCAGATGCGACGCTGTGTTGCACCGTGCCTGGGAAGAGGGCACCAGGCCGCCTACTCGGAAGCCGTGGCGGAGGTGTGCCGGCTGCTGGAGAGCAGCCCTGAGGATCTGGTTGGTGACCTGGTGCGGCGACGAGACGAGGCGTCCGAGCGGCTAGATTTCGAGACGGCGGCGGTCTATCGGGATGCCATAGATGCCCTGGGCGTTGCCCTCTCCCATAGGAAGTTGCTGACTCCGGCCATCGACGGCCTGAACGTCCTGGCTGTATGCCCGTCCCTTCACCCGGGCTGGGTGGAGCTGTTCGTCTTTGGGGACGGCCGTCTGGTGAGTCGCACCCGGCTGAACGCCGCTGACGGAGACGCAGATCGGAGGGAGGTGGAGGATCTGCTCCAGGCAGCGGTGGCGAGACGGCTGGCCGCCGGGAGCCGTCCCGTCGTGCGCATCGATGCCCAGAGCCTGGATCAGGTGAACATCATCTCGGGCTGGCTGGAGAGGCACGGGCCGGCGGCCAGTACTATCATGCTGGAGCCGGGATGGTTCCAGGACGGCTTCGCCCAGGTAGTGGACCGTGTGGTCGAGGCGGCCAGGCAGGTTGCGGGGAGAGAGGAGCAGTCATGACCAACGAAGAGGTGGCCGCGACCTTCGAAGAGCTGGCGGATCTGCTTCAAGCCAGGAAGGAACTCCCTTTCAAGTATCGGGCGTACCGAAAGGCCGCGATGGCCTTTCGGCAGCTACCGGTCCCCATCGAGCAGTATCGGCGCGAGCACGACCTTCGCGAGATCCCCGGGGTTGGGGAGGCCATAGCCAAGAAGGTGAACGACCTGCTGGACACCGGCAGCTTCCGGCTGCTGAACGAGCTGCGCGCAGCGCAGCGAGCGGGTGACGGGGACGCGATGGGAGGGCGAAGCTCCAGCTGAGCCGCCGCGTGATGGCCGGTCAACGTGGCCTCACGAGACGGCCTTATGATTGTGAGAACAGTGGTCCTGCGCAACGTGGCGGCTCGCCGGGAGGCTCGCCCTCCCCTCTCGTCCCTTGGCGTTGTCTGGTAGAATCCACACCGTAGAAACGGGCATCTACCACTGGTAGCTGGTCACAAGTGGCCGGCATCTTGCAAGAAGAAAACACAATTGCCGGCCAGTGGGCCACGGGAGGAAGGCAATGCGCTTGCGTTACCGGTTTGTTTCAGTCGCTTATGGTGGGAAGCCCGCCAACCTTGAGCAGCTGCAGCGTGGTGGCTGGAGTTGGTTCCACCCCATGCCATACGCGCGGCAGGAAGTGTGGCGGCCTCCCACGGATGTCTACGAAACTGAGAGCGAAATTGTCGTAATGATGGAGTTGGCAGGGGTCAAGGAAGAGGAAATCGAGGTCACCCTTTTCCACGACGTGGTAGTCGTCAGCGGCAATCGCGTGGACGGCCTCCGTCCGGACAAGGTCCGCTACCATGAAGTGGGGATCAACTTCGGCCGGTTCCGAAGCGAGGTGTTTCTGTCCATCAAGGTGAACCCGGATTGCGTGGATGCCCATTACGAGAACGGCTTCCTCACGATCAACCTGTCCAAGGTGTGCCAGCCGTAGGGAAGCCCACATGAGTTAGGAGGAGATAGCGATGACGGTTCCCGAAGTCGCACCTAACAATGAAGGAAATATCGACGAGGTTGTCAGCAGAGATGGGCAGCCTTTCACCGCGCCTATTCTGCCTTTGAAGGATACCGTCGTCTACCCGCTAACCGTCGTTCCGTTGGCTGTGGGCCAGGAAAGATCACTAAAGCTGGTGGACGAAGTAGCCTCGGGCGACCGCATCATCGGCCTCGTGGCCCAGAAGGATCCGGAGCAGACCCTGGCGGGTCCTGGCGAAGTATTCGAAGTAGGCACGCTGGGAAAGATTCACCAGATGCTCAAGATGCCTGATGGCACCATCCGTCTGGTGATGCAGGGATTGCAGAGGATTCGCGTCCTCGAGTACACGCAGGAGCAGCCTTATCTGATCGCCAGGGTCGAGCCCATGCCCGAGACAGAGGAGACGGGCGTGGAGATCGACGCCATGGCCAGGAACGTGGTCACCCAGTTTCAGAATCTGGTGAACCTTTCGCCGTATCTGCCGGACGAACTGGTGGCGGCAGCCATGAATCTGGAGGGCCCGCGGCAACTGGTCTACTTCGTGGCGATGCACCTGCGGCTCGAGCTCGACGAGCGGCAGCGGTTCCTGGAACTCAACTCGATAGAAGAGAAGCTCCACGTGATCACCAGCTACCTGAACAAGGAACTGGAGGTTCTGGAGCTCGGCCGGAAGATTCAGTCCGAGGCTCAGGAGCAGATGACCAAGGCTCAGCGGGAGTACTACCTGCGAGAGCAGCTTCGGGCTATCCAGAAGCAGCTGGGCGAGGAGAGTCCGGAGGATGCGGAGGTTCGGGAGCTTCGTGAGAAGGTGGAGCAGTCCGGTATGCCGGAGGAGGCCCGCAAAGAGGCGGATAGGGAGCTCTCGCGTTTGGAGAAGATCCCCTCCGCTTCGCCCGAGCACGGCGTGATTCGGACCTACCTGGACTGGCTGACGGCGCTGCCGTGGAACGTGAGCACTGGGCACGCGATCGACGTGCCGGAGGCGCGACGGATCCTCGACGAGGACCACTACGACCTCGAGAAGGTGAAGGACAGGATCCTGGAGTACCTGGCAGTTCGCAAGCTGAAAGAGGACCGAATGGCCGAGAACGCGGAGCTCGCGGAGATGAGGGAGCCGATTCTCTGCTTCGTGGGACCTCCCGGTGTGGGCAAGACCTCACTGGGTCACTCGATCGCGCGCGCCATGGGGCGGAAGTTCATCCGCCAGTCGCTGGGCGGCGTGCGGGACGAAGCGGAGATCCGCGGTCACCGGCGCACCTACGTGGGTGCCTTGCCCGGCCGTATCCTGCAGGCGATCCGCCGTGCGGGCTCCAACGACCCCGTCTTCATGATGGACGAGATAGACAAGGTCGGCTCCGACTGGAGGGGCGACCCCTCCTCGGCGCTGCTGGAGGTGCTGGATCCTGAACAGAATAGGGACTTCCGGGATCACTACCTGGATCTGCCGTTCGACCTGTCCAGGGTGATGTTCATTACCACGGCCAACACCCTGGAGACGATTCCTCCGCCACTGCGAGACAGGATGGAAATCCTGCAGCTGCCGGGCTACACCGAGGAAGAAAAGGTCCAGATCGGCAAGAAGTACATCGTGTCGAAGCAAACCAAGGCCCACGGCCTCAAGCCCGAGGAGCTGCAGTTCGAGGATGATTCGCTGCGGACTATCATCAGCGACTACACCATGGAGGCCGGTGTCCGTAACCTGGAGCGCGAGGTCGCCACCTGCTGCCGGAAAGCGGCGAGGGAGATCGCCGAGGGAACGGCTCAGACCGTGGTCGTGTCGCCTGACAAGGTGCGGACCTACCTTGGCCGGCCGAGGCACTATGCCGAGGTGGCGGAGCGCGTCGATAGGCCGGGCGTGGTAACGGGGCTGGTGTGGACGCCGGTGGGAGGCGATATCGTCTTCATCGAGGCAACCGCGATGCCGGGCCACAAGGCTCTCAAGCTGACGGGGCAGTTGGGCGACGTCATGAGGGAGTCCGCGGAGGCCGCGTACTCTTACATCCGCAGCCGGGCTACGGAGCTGGGCATCTCGCCCGAGTACTTCGACAAACACGATATTCACATCCACGTGCCGGCGGGCGCTGTCCCCAAAGACGGTCCGTCGGCGGGCGTCACTATGGCCACGGCTCTCGCTTCGATCGTCACGGGACGGTCGGTGCGCCACGACGTGGCCATGACGGGCGAGGTGACGCTGCGAGGCAAGGTGCTCCCAATAGGTGGTTTGAAGGAGAAGGCGCTGGCTGCCCACAGAGCTGGGATCAAGACAGTGATCATCCCGAAGCGAAACGAGAACGACCTGGAGGACCTGCCGGCGGAGGTGCGCCAGGAGGTGGAGTTCGTACCTGTGGAGAACGTGGACGAGGTGCTCGCCAGGGCGCTGGTACCGGCGGAGCAGGCGCCCAGCCCCGACGGTGTCGACGGGCAGGAGCTGCTTGCTGAGGAACCGACCAGGAATGAGAAGCCGGAGCCGGCCGCGGCAAGCTAGTTTCTAACGTCAATCTAATACGGTTCCGGTACCATTCTAACGACCCGGTGCGATCATGCCCCGGGTCGTTGGTGTGATTGACACAAGGGGAGCGCGTTTGCCCTGATTCACTGGAATCGAGGCTTTAGCCGGTCGTTCGGGACCGCCCGCTGAAGCGTCGATTCCATGATTGCTAGCAACGCTATTCGACACCCAATACGTTAAGGAGGAAGGAATGCCAGCGAAGCAGCTCGCGTACGACGAGTCCGCCAGGCGGTCCCTCAAGAAGGGGATGGACATCCTGGCGGAGGCAGTGAAGACAACCCTCGGGCCGAAGGGCCGCAACGTTGCCCTGGACAAGAAGTGGGGCGCACCCACTGTCACCCATGACGGCGTTACCGTAGCAAAGGAGATCGAGCTCAAAGACCCCTTCGAGAATATGGGCGCCCAGCTTCTCAAGGAAGCGGCCACCAAGACCAACGACGTCGCGGGCGACGGCACCACCACGGCGACCGTTCTGGCCCAGGCGATCATCAACGAGGGGCTTAGGAACGTGGCGGCCGGCGCCAACCCGATGCTGCTGAAGAGGGGCATCGAGAAGGCCGCGGAGGCTGTGGTCGGTGAGATTAAGGGCATGTCGATGCCGGTGAAGGGCAAGGAGGAGATTGCCGATATCGCGACCATCTCCGCCGCCGATCCCGAGATTGGGGATCTCATCGCCGAGGTGATGGACAAGGTCGGCAAGGACGGCGTCATCACGGTGGAGGAGGGGCGCGGCCTTCGCTTCGAGACCGAGTACACCGAGGGCATGCAGTTCGATCGGGGCTACATCTCTCCCTACTTCATGACTAACCCCGACAGGATGGAGGCCATTTTGGACGAGCCCTACATCCTGATCACCGACAAGAAGATCTCCGCTATTGCCGACATCCTGCCCGTGCTCGAGAAGATACTGCAGTCGGGCAAAAAGGAGCTTCTCATTATCGCGGAGGACGTCGACGGCGAGGCCCTGGCGACCATGGTGGTGAACAAGCTCCGCGGTACCATCAACGTCCTGGCCGTCAAGGCCCCGGGCTTCGGAGATCGCCGCAAGGCGATGCTGGAGGACATCGGCATCCTGACTGACGGCAAGGTGATCTCCGAGGAGATCGGCCGGAAATTGGATGCCACGCAGATCGCCGACCTGGGTTCCGCCAGGAGGGTAGTGGCCAACAAGGATGAGACCACCATCATCGAAGGCAAAGGCAGCGCCGATGCGATCCAGGCTCGGATCAAGCAGATCAAGGCCCAGATCGATGAGACGACCTCCGACTACGACCGTGAGAAACTGCAGGAGCGGATGGCCAAGCTCTCCGGCGGCGTCGCGGTGATCAAGGTAGGCGCAGCCACCGAGGTGGAGCTGAAGGAGCGCAAGCACAGGGTTGAGGATGCGCTATCCGCGACGCGAGCAGCTGTGGAGGAAGGTGTCGTCCCTGGCGGCGGTGTCGCGCTGACGAACGCCATAGCCGGGTTGGACAGCCTGCAGTTGGAGGGAGACGTGGCTACCGGCGCCGGGATGCTGCGGCGTGCATTGGAGGAGCCAATGCGGCAGATCGCCCGAAACGCGGGACTGGAGGGCTCCGTGGTCGTGCAGACCGTTCGCGAGCGGCAGAAGGAGACGGGCAACAAGAACGTGGGCTACGATGTGATGAGCGGCGAGTACGGCGACATGGTCGAGATGGGGATCATCGACCCTGCCAAGGTGACCAGGTCCGCCGTGGAGAATGCCGCCAGCATAGCGGCGATGGTGCTCACCACGGACGCGCTAGTGACTGACTTGCCGGAGAAGGAGAAGGCCGCGCCTCCGCCGATGCCGGAGTATTAAAGCGATTAG
>JAJYKO010000151.1 GCA_021788565.1 Chloroflexota bacterium | reverse complement strand
ATCCTCGGCGATCTTGGTTATCTGATCGGCCGGCACGTCGGCGATCCCGGCCGCCCACTCGGCCGTGTAATCTTTGACCCTGTCCACCAGGAACTGGAAGGCGGTCTTGACCGGTTTACCCTGCCAGGTGAGCCCGTCGGGCACCGTGAGGGCAGGGGAAACGGGGTTGCCGGAGGTGTCTTTTAGATTGCCGCCTGCCGGTCCGGGCAGCGCCACGATCTCTTTGCGCGCCTCGTCGTAGACGTAGAACTCGACGAGCTTGCCGGTCTTCTCGTCGGCCTTCATGGCCATCTGCACCATCGGGCCCTGGGGGGCGGCCATGGCGAGGAAGGGGGCGTTGGTGTACTTCTTCAGGAAATCGGCGTCGTAGGTTTGCCTCTGGATGATCTCCTTCAGCACCACCAGCAGCACGGCCTGGTCGGTGCCGGGCTTCACCGGCAGCCACGTGTCGGCCTTGGTGGCAGCCTCGGACTTGCGGGGATCCATCACTATCAGCTTAGCGCCGTTTCGCAGGCCGTCCGTGAGGCGGCGGGTCCGCCCCGCGGCCGAGGTAATGGAGGCGTTGGTCCGGAGAGAGAGGATGATCTTGGCGTTAGCGTAGTCCGAGGCAACCTCGTCGTGGGCGTTGAACGACCCGACCACGCTGTCTAGCCCGAAATGCTGGCCCAGCATGCAGTTCTGGACCTGGAAGGAGACGATGTTGGGGATCTGGAGAACCTTTGCCAGCACCAACCGGTGGGCTTTGTAGAACAGTCAAATGTTCGACGCGCCCATTATGGCGATTTCGTAGGGCTGGATGTTGTGCTCCTTCACCTTCGCGAAGATGTAGTCGAGGGCTTCGTCCCAGCTCGCCTTACGGAAGGCCCACTCGCCCCGCTTCGAGCCTGCCACGCGGATCAGCGGGGTCTTGATGCGGTCCGGGCCGTACTGGCGGCGGATGCCGGCCTGGCCCCGGGCGCAGACGCGGCCCTTGTTGTAGGGATGGGCGGGATTGCCGTCGATCTTGACGGCCCGCTCCTTGCCTGCCACCTGCTTGACGCCCACCATCACGCCGCAGATATTGGGGCACATCTGGCAGATGGTCGGCTTCCAGGTTAGACCGTTCTGGCCGGCTGCCCGAGCAGTGAGGCTGCTGAGGGGATCGAGGCCGCTGAAGCGCAGGAAGACCAGTCCCGCCGCGGCGCCCGCTCCCATCTTGAGGAAATCGCGTCGACTGATGGCTCTGCCCATGGCACACTCCTTCGTGTCCGGCAACGTCGGCCGGTGTAGCCGCCAGGGGTGGCGAGGCCCGGAGGCTGGGAGAGCCCCCTTCGAGTTTCGCCCCCGTGGCGGCGGCGAGAAACCGCTGGTGGCACGACTCCGTGCCACCGCTGGACAGTAACAGGGGATGTCGCCGGAGGGAATCGGCACAACGCGGGATTTTCGATGGGGAATCGTCCGCATGGACGTGGTGGGGAAAATCCTACCCTGGTGGGGAAGTGGCGGGGGCTTACCTTGTACCCTGGAGGGCGTAGCGGATCAGCCCCCCGCGGGTCCGGATCCCCAGCTTCTCCATCAGGCTGGCGCGGTGCTTGTCCACCGTCTTGACGCTGATGCCCAGTGCCCTGCCTATTTCTCCATTGCTCTGGCCCTCGGCGATAAGAGCCAGGACCTCGCGCTCGCGGGCAGATAGGCGGCCATCAGCAGGGGGTGATCCTGGGCCGGCGCCCGTCTGGACCGCGCGTACAACCAGTTGGGTCACGGCGGCGTGCAAGAAGACCTCTCCCCTTGCCACCGCCCGCACCGCCTGGACCAGTTCAGCCCCACCCGCTCGCTTCAGCAGGTAGCCTCGAGCCCCGGCCTGCAACGCCGGCAAGACGTATTCCGGCGACTCATGCTGGGTCAACACCAGTACCCGACACTCGGGAATGTCCCGGCGCACCTGCCTGAGGACCTCCAGACCGACGAGGCCAGGCATCGCCATGTCCAGCACGAGGACATCGGGCCTGAGTTGCCCGACCTGAACCAGGGTCTCAGGTCCGTCGGCCGCGTCTCCTACCACCTCGATGTCCGGGTAGAGGGAAAGGAAGGCCCTTAAGCTGTCTCGCAGTACCGCGTGATCGTCAGCCAGCAAGACCCGAATCATCTGAAAGCTCAGCCTCCGCCTCCAATGGGACACGAACGACGACACTGGTGCCCCTGCCAATCGCCGATTGGATGTCGACTGACCCTCCTACCAGAGAAGCCCGCTCCTTCATACCGAAGAGCCCTATGCCCACCCGAGAGTCCGCGCTGGAGAGAACCAAAGGCGGATCGAAACCATGCCCGTCGTCCCGTATGGAAAGGGTGAAATGCCGGGTCGAGCTCTTCGCGGTCAGCCACAGGTTGTGAGCCCCGGAATGCTTGGCCACGTTGGTCACCGCTTCCTGGGCAATCCGGTACATGGTGGTCTCCACGTGGGGCTGCAGCCGGTCGTTCATACCCGCACTCCGCAGGTGAACGCGAACCCCCAGGGGTTCCAGCCGCTGTCCCGCGTACCAGTGCAAGGCGGCCACTAATCCCTTGTCTTCCAGAAGGGTGGGCCGCAGGTCCAGGATGATCCGGTTCACCTCCACCAGGGCCATGAGAATGCGGTCCCGCATGGAGCTCAGTCGCTCCAGCGCTGCCTCCCGAGCGGCACTGCCTGCCACCTGGACAGCCTCCAGGTCGAGGGCCATGGCGGCAAGGGATTGGCTGATCTCGTCGTGGAGCTCCCGAGAGATGTGGCGGCACCGTTCGTCCTGGGCGGCGATGACCCGGCCCAACAGCCTGCCCCGGCGAGCTGCCAGTTGCTCGACCTCGTCGTAGAGTCGGGAGTTCTCCAGGGCGAGAGCCACCTGATTGCCGGCCATGGTGATGAAGTCGCGCTCGGCTGGCTCGAATCCGCTTCGCCATCCAGTTACAGCCCACAACCAGCCGACCGGCGTGCCACCGACCCTCATCGGCGCCGCAAGCCAGGGTTTCGGGTCCTGGCCCCATGTGAGCTCGTCGCTGCCGGCCAGCCCCGCGAGCCGCTGCTGCATCGCCGCATCCAGCCGAGAGTGGGACGGGCGATGCAGCAGCGGACGCAACCGCCCTCTCGCATCTGGCCACCAGATCCCAACAGCGAGGGCATCCACGGAGGAACCGAGATAATCCAGCACCTCGGGGAGTTGACTCGCAACGTCGCGCGGCTGACAGGAGAGCAGACATACAACGTTTTTTAGATCGCATACGGGCAGAGTGCATGCAGGTTTACGCTCAATTCGTCCGTTAGGTTCCATCCGTCGGTCACCCCTCCAGTAGGCTAAACAGCGCCTCGCGGTGCCGGCTGAAGCGCTCCTCAGACAATAGACAACACTCTTCGATCCTCCCCCGTCCCTGGAGAAGACTGAAGGCGAACGCCATGCAGGTAGCCTCGCCGCACCGCCTGCAGTTCTCCTTTGGAAGCAGGGCGTAGACATCCAGGGGTTTTACGACCAGCCGCATCTCGTAAGCGGGCTCGATCTCCCCACGCCGCCGGTAGGCATCGTTGATCAGGTCGCGAAGCCAGCCAATCACGCGATGGGCATCGGCCTCGTCGTCCGCTTTGGCCATGGTGAGCACCCTGGGGTACAGGGTGACCATCCGGTGCTCCAGGTTGAAGTGAAGGATCTTCGCCTCGTGGGAATAGCTGGCCTTCTTCAACAGCGCATTCACATAGGGCATGGCCGGACTCACGTCGTCGGAAAGCTCCGCCACCACCCGGATCTTCGTCGGGTCGGCGATACAGTCCAGGATGTGGGTGACCTCGATTCCCCTCAGCAGTTCCTCGCCCACACCATCCCTCGCTTCATTCTCACTTCCACGGCAGCCCAGGCCAGTCCTGAGTGCTGAGTCCTGAGGACACAGGACTCAGCACTCAGGACCCAACGGTCGAACACGCACAGCGTGAGTCGCGTAAACCTATGCGAGTACCAGGGGGCTCAGCCCGCTCCAACTCGAGTAGAGTCCCGCCCCCACCAGGACAAGCCCTGCCACTCGGCGCAGGAACGGCTCGAAGCTGCGCGTGGAGTTGGCCCATCGCGCCAACTGCGACACGCCGGCCGACAGCAGGACCACGCCCAGCAAGACGGGCAGCGCCGTGCCCAGGGCAAACACCGACGCCAGGGTCAGACCTGTCGGGGAGCGCAGGGCCATGGGGATTAAGACCCCGAAAAAGAGGGCGGCGCTGTAGGGACAGAAAGCCAGCGCAAAGAGGGCTCCCAGGCCCAGTGCGCCGATCCACCCCCCTTCTGCCAGCCTCTCAGCCACTCGGCTCCCCAGACCAACGGGAACGGGCAGCGAGATCACGCCCAGCACCACGAGGCCCGACAGAATGAGCACAGGCCCCAGCAGGTACTGGCCGGCGTCCTGCAGCAGCCAGGACACGCGGCTCGCCTCCAGCCCAACGGTCACCAGAAGGGCTGCCACCAGGGAGTAGGATAGAGCCCGGCCGGCGGCATACATGAACCCTGAGATCAGCGATTCCTCGGAGCTGGCCGCCTGTTTTCCCAGATAGGCCAGGGCCGCCACGTTGGTGGCCAGGGGACAGGGGCTGAGGGACACCAACAACCCAAGCAGGAAGGCACTCAACATCGGCAGGCTGCTACCCGCCAACAGCTCCTGGATCCCCTCCACCAGCCCCATCAGCTCTTCCCCAGTCCGGCGGCGATCATGCCTCGCAGGATGCCGCTGAACTTGGCCTCGTTGCCCACGTAGGGGTAGGTCTCCTGCGCCTCCACTATGTTGTCCTTTCGCTGGCTGACGTAGTCGAGAAACAGCGAGGAACCGGATGCCCCGTACTTGGCTGTAAGCGCCATGTTCTCGGGCTTCTGCACGTCTACTTCCCGGAATGTCACCCGCCCGCTCGCCAGCTCACCGGCAAAATACTTCTCCACCGTATTCCGGGACGTTTGCCCTGCCCATATGCAGCTATCGCATCGCTCCGTCCGGTGAAAGTAGACCACGTCGATGCGGTCGGCGTTCCGCACGGGCGCAGTCGCCGCAGCCACCTCCTGATCCTGCGAACTGTTGAAGATGCCTACGACTATCAATGCCAGCAAGACAGCCACCACGCCGAAAGCCAGTATCCGTCCGGTCCCGCCTGGCCGCCGCCCGCGCTCCCCGCGAGAATCACCTGTGGCGCGCCCCATGGCCGTTCGCTTTCCGCTCACCTGTCATCCCCTCTAATGCAAGAGAATTCACGATTGCTGCCGGGGCCAGCGGGTCTCCGACCCGTGGCGGAGGCGAGGGGCACCCTCGCACCCCTCGCCGGCAGCTCACCAGATCGCGATGCCGAAGAAGGCACCGATGAACTTGACCGCCACGTACAGAAAATAGAGTCCGAACAGCAGCTTAAGGGTAGCCGGCCTGAACCGCTTGATGATCGCCGCACCCACCTGCGCGCCGATCACCGCGCCACCACCGAGCAACAGCCCGGCCCCCAACTCAACGAAGCCCTGGGCCAGCTTGATTCCACCACCCACCACGGCCAGGGGTATCATGGTAGCCAGGGAACTCCCCATGGTGATGTACACGGGAGCCCCGAACAGGTAAATCAAGCCGGGAACCAGCGCGTAGCCGCCTCCCAGGCCGGCCACTCCCGTGGCTATGCCTACCAGGAACCCGAAGATCGAGAAGCCCCACGGGTGGCCTGGTATCGCCCTCCCCTCCCTGGCAGGCGTCCCCCGCTGGGTGATGCCCTCCCAGATCATCCTGATGGCCGGCCACAGGAAGATGATCCCCAGGATCAGTCCCAGCAGCGCCGACTGGCTGGCCAGCATGGTGAACAGCCACGAGCCCAGCACCACCCCCACAGTACCCCCGAGCCCCAGCCACCCGACGGCTCGGACATCCAGATTGCGCCGCATCAGATGACCGTACGCGCCCGAGGTCGCCGTGAAGATCACCGCGAACAGCGTCGTTCCAACGGCCGCGGCCGCCGGATACCCCATCCAGAAGTGGATGGCTGGCAGCATCACGCTGCATCCACCGGTGCCGATCAGCCCTCCAAGCAACCCGGCAACAAACCCAACCACCACCAGGGCCACCCCGCTCGCGGCGTCGACCGCGGGCGTCCCCTGAACCGATGTGGACGTGCCTCCGGCCGTGAAATACCACGCGGCCACGGCAGCAATCACCAGCACGATGACAGCCGTTGGGGTCTGGCTTCCCAGAAACCCCTGCCTCTGAGTCGGAGCACCCGATCCCGCAGACATCTCGCACCTCCTCGTGCCCTCGCCGCCTCTCAAACGGCTGGCTGTTACAAGCATATGCCCATAACATGATGCTACGCTGACCTCTTCGTGCCGTCAATGCCACCACTGACGTGTCTGACTCCTCATCCCACCTACGTCAGACCGCTCAAGTATCTGCCGTCGATCACCCCCTCCAGCCCCAGCGGGGAAGCCGGGATCCCCGCTGGCTACATCCCCGATCACCGAGCAGCGTGGACTCCGTCCGCGGAACGCTGGCCATCTGCGAGGCCGCGACCGGAGGAGCCCGCCGCTTCTCCGGTTGTATGACGCCGGAACCACGCCTTCACCCGCTCTGCCAGCCGAAGGTACACCACCATGAACAGGATCTGGAAGATAGGTAGCGTCGCCGCCGGCACCGCCACTAGGGGCGAGAAGGCCGCCGTCGCCAGGGCGATGGCCGTCCCGTTGTTCTTGCCGGTGCTGGCGAACACCACACCCATGTGGTCCTCGTAGGAGAGCCCGAGCCGCCGATCCAGCCAGGTTATCAGCAGCAGCGTGATGGCCACGAAAAGCACGTTGGGCACGATCAGCCACAGGAGCATCGTCCACTTGGAGAGCAGCAGCGTCGCCTTCAGGAAGAAGATCAGGAACACTATCAGGAACATGCTGACCAGGGTGACTATCGGGAAGATGGGCATGATCCGCTGAAAGCCCGGCTTCCCCAACCAACGAATCAGCACGGTCCTGGTCAGATAGCCCAGGATCATCGGGAGGATCAGCACCGTTACCACGGTCCAGAGCAGGTTGTCGATGGGCACCGCGATGTGGTACTGCCCGCCGAAGATGGAGGCCCAGAAGGGTATGGCGGGTATTGCCGCCACGAAGCTGGCGGCCACGACGACCGTTGCAAGTTCCAGGTTCCCCTTGACCAGCCCCGTGTAGCCGATGCTCATGCTGGAGCAGGGCACCACCATCACCAGCATGAAGCCGAAGGCCAGCATCGGGTCCGGCAGGAAGATCTTGCTCAGCAGGAACCCCAGCAGTGGAGCCCAGAGGAAGTTGTAGGCGAGCGAGAGCAGCAACGCGCGCCAGTTGCGCATCGCCTTCCCCAGGGCCTCCACCTGCAAATTGACCATCATGGGGTAGATCATGAAAAAGACGACCACCGTAGTGGCATTCGACAGGCTCGCCCCGTACCTATCCAGGAAGGCGCCGGAGAGATCGCCCACCAGCAGGCCCAGGCCCAGCGCCGCGGCCACATACCAGGCGAGATTCTTGTTCAGATTTTGTTGAATAGACTTGAGGTTCATGATTCCGCTCCCAGACACTCGATAGATCCCTGTCCGCAGTCCACGCACTCCACCTGCAGGGTCGCATGGTCGATGCCGTACTGCTCCTCCAGCAGCCCCCGCAGCCGCGCCACAAGGGCGGGGCTGTGCGGCAGCGCCGCCTCCGCCACCCGCACGTGGGCGCTCAGCACCGCGTGACTCGAGCCCGTGCTCCAGAGATGCAGGTCATGGACTCCCAGCACCCCGTCAACCTGGACCATGGAGCGAGCTACCTCGTCCGCCGCAAGTCCATCGGGAGCCCCCTCCATCAGGATGTGCACAGCCTGCCGCAGGACGCCCCAACCGCTGTAGGCGATCAGCAGCCCGATCAGCACACTAACCACCGGGTCCGCCGCGTACCAACCCGTCGCCAGCATCACCACTGCCGCCATGATCACCCCCACCGAGGCCAGGGCGTCGCCGAGCACGTGGATGAAGGCGCTCTTCACATTCAGATTTCCGTGGGTATGGCCGCTCAGCGTGAGCGCCGTCAGCAGGTTGGCAGCGAGCCCGAAGGCCGCGATGGCGAGCATCTCGCCGCTGTGGATCGACACGGGTGCCTGCCACCTGTCCCATGCCTCCTTGCCGATGCCCACTGCCACCACGATCAGGGTGACGGCGTTGACGAGCGCCGCCAGCACCTCGGCACGTCGGTAGCCATAGCTGTGGTGGGCGTTAGGCGGGAGGGCGGCGAGGCGGAGCGCTCCGTAGCTCATGGCCAGCGCGAACACGTCCAGGAACACGTGGGCGGCATCGCTGAGGAGCGCAAGGCTCCCCGTCCAGAGTCCCCCGCCCACCTCCACCACACAGACCGCCGCGGTGATGGCGATGGAGAGCAGTAGTCGCCCACCCGCTCCGCTCTCCTCCAGCTGAGAATGCTCGTGTTCGTGATGATGTTCAGCCACTGGAAGCCTGGCTTCTTTGCTCATCTCCCCCCCTCGCCGCTTGAGTTATCCATCTGGCCAGCCGGTCCTTCTTTGGTAAATTCCCGCTGGCGACCAGCTGGCCGTCGATGACCAGACCCGGCAGTCCGAACAGACCGAGGGACGTGATTCTGGCGATGTCGGTCACAATCTCCACCTCGGCCGACACCGCGTGCTCCGCCACCACTTCCCGCACGCGTGCTTCCAGTTGGCGGCAACGGGCACAGCCCCACCCCAGGATCTCTACCTTCACCGACGAAGTCATCTTCTTCCACCGTGTCCTCACTATCCGCCGGCGGGCAGCGCCACACCGGTCACAATCCATCATCTCGGGCCCAATCGAAGGCGTTCATGCCCAGCCAAGCCCAAGAACCACCGCCCACACCACAAGTCCGGCCGCGAACAGCACGGCCAGGGGCAACTTGAAATACCGTGCCCCGACGAAAGCCCCGGCGGCCAGGATTATCCGGGCCGGCCCCACCAGGGCGATCTGCCCGAGCTGCAGGGCCACAACCAGCAGCAGTCCCACGAAGCTCGCCAGCACCCCCCGGACGGCGCCGCGGACCACCACGTGGTGCCGGATCTGGCCGAACAGCTCGGCGAACAGCAGCGTCATCGCGAAGGAAGGCGCGAAGATGGCGAAAGTCCCGATGGCCGCTCCCACCACCCCGAACAGCTTGTAGCCCACGAAGGCCGCCGTGATCAGGAAGGGCCCGGGGGTAATCTGGCCCAG
>JAJYKO010000150.1 GCA_021788565.1 Chloroflexota bacterium | reverse complement strand
CGCCGGGCTGTCCGCCCAGTTCCACGTTGCCGATTCTGCACACCTTCTGCTGTGCCGTAAACTTCAGCATGGATAGGTTCTCCATCGCGGGGGCGGAACTTCTTTCCGCCCCCGTGTTCTGACCAAGCGGTACGACTCGTTCAGTTCAGAGTCAGTCCGGCCCCTCCGGACATCTTGGCGACGAACTCCTGGAACGATTCTCTCTGCGGCATCTTGAACTCGACCTCGTCCACGTCTTCCACGATGGGCAGGCGTCCGTAGGTTGCCGCTGCTGCCACGGCCGCATGGACGTGATCAGGCGGTGTATCCGCCGGAATGTTTGCTAAGAAGATTGCCAGGTTGTGATCACGCCCCAGCGTCTTGACGTAACGCTTCACATTGTCGACGATCCGGTCGACCGGACCGTCTCGCAGCATGCGGGCGTTGATGCCGGCCATGACCCCGGCGCGGATGCCCTGCTGCTTGTAACGATCCAGGTATTCCGCCACAGCCTCCAGCGGGTAGTCCTGCCAGCGCCCCATGCCAAGGAGCAAGACAGGTAGACCGAAGAAGGTCTTCACCTCGACGTCGAAGCACTTGAAGAGGACGTTCTTGTCGAACTTCTCCAGCCGCTCCTCGCAGTAGTCGGCGGCCGCGAGCCCGGCGGCGGTCATCCCGAACGGTAAGCAGTTCTGGAACAGCCGCATGTTGTAGGTCACCGCCCATTCGTCGGCCATTTCGGGCGGTATATTGGGGTAGGCTGCCCAAGCATCGGCACCGGTCGCGGTATCAACTCCGCTATACTCCTTCATCGCCTTCAGGAAAGAAGGCTGGATCTCGTCCACCAGCTTGGTGAAGATAGCGTGGGCGAACTGAGGATCCCGCCTGATGAAACGGATCAGCCCAGGATAGCTGCACAGGCCCACCGCCAGGCTGAAGGGCGCGCAGAAGAAGCCGAGACAGCCCAACGGCGCGCCGAGCCTGATGATGTCCAGGGAGAAGCGAACACGGGGCTTCTCCAGCCACTCGGGCGCCTTTAGATGGTCCAGGTCCTTGGGTTCTTTGATGAGCGGATCGCGAAAGTCGATCGTGGGCATCGAGTGGCTACCGTAGATCATAGGCTGACCTAGGGCTTCCGCCTCGAAGTTGTAGACGTCTCCGATGGCCTGTGGAGAGTCGAGGCCGTAGTAAGCGGCCACCGCGCCCCCGACTTTGAAGTTGACTTCCGGATCGTTATAGAACGCTTTCGCCGGCACCCCGGCAAGGACCATGCAGTGGTCGTGCATCTGCGCTGAGATCTCGATCCGGCCACGTTCGCGGGGCGCCGTGGCCGCCCACCACGTTCCAGGGTCTCGAGGGTCGAGCTTGGCGCCCTTTGGCGGCGTCGCAATTAGTATGGAGAACTTGACGTTCTTCGGGTCCACATCGTTCAGGCCGGTCATCCTGCTCCACCTCCGTTCACGCCGATACAGCTTCAGGAATACCCAGGAGCGCACGGGCTTTGCGAGCTGCGTCGAGGGCGTCTTTGCCCCAGGCGTCCGCACCGATCTCGTCCGCGAACTCTTGGCTGGTCGGCACTCCGCCGACCATGATCTTGACCCGGTCGCGCAGTCCGGCCTCTTTGAACGCCGCGATGACCTCTCGCATCTGCAACATCGTGGTCGTCATGTAGGCGCCAAGACCCACCACCTCGGCGTCAAGATCTCGAGCCTTCGATACGAACGTGTCGACGGGCACGTCCACGCCCAGGTCGACTACCTCGAAGCCCGCGGCCCCAAGCATGGCGGCGACGAGACCCTTGCCCAGGTCGTGCATATCGCCCTGGACCACGCCGAGAACGCATCGCCGCGACGGCCCGACATCCTTCCGCGCTCTCAGAAGGGGATCCACTGACTTCATGGCCGCTTTGAACGCCTCGGCGCTCATGATCACATCCGGCAGGAAGTACTGGTTTGCCTGCCATAGCTCGCCGGCCCGCTGAATGCCAGGGAGGGTGCCGCCGGTAAGCACCTCCACGGGACTGAGCCCGGACGCCAGAGCCTCGGCCGCTTTAGCGGCAGCCAAGCTATCGTCGCCCTCTACGATCGCGGCCGTAAGGGCTTCCAAAACATTGCGCTCCATAATCAGACTCCTTTTCAAACCTCTTGCGCCGTCAGGTATACGCAGGAGCTTCGTGCCTTCCTCGATACCGCATGGAATTCGCAAAGCTCTGCGAGAAACGGGGATGAAGCGTTAGCTCTAAGTAATTCACCTCCTTGGACAGCTGCGCCATTCTTGCGCGCGCCTGGCGCGAGAGCAGGACTTGCTTCGCGCCTACCCCGGCCGCGTTGCCGACCTGCTTGAATCGAGAGATCGGCACGGGAGGAAACATCCCGAGCCGGACAGCGCTCACGGGGTCGAGGTAGCTGCCGAATGCTCCGGCGACCACTACCTCGTCGAGATCCGATGGGCGGAGGCCCGCGTCCTCCATCAGCAGGTCGATGCCGGCTCGCATCGCCCCCTTCGCGAGCTGAATCTCGCCCAAGTCTCTCTGCGTGAGCACCACCTCGCGCCCGCCGTCCTCGCGGCCGTCGGCGAGCACGAACTCGGCTGCCCGGCCATCGAAGCTGGGGCGAACCGAGGGAGACGAGGGGACCAGCCGGCCGCGATCATCCATCCAGCCGGCCTTGAGAAGCTCGGCAACGGCGTCCAGGATGCCCGAGCCACAGATCCCAACCGCCGGCCTGCCGCCGATGGTTGTCGCGCGGACGTCACCCTTCGTTGGGGAGATCTTGACGTGCTCTACTGCTCCCGGCGCCGCCCTCATCCCGAACTTGACGTGCGCTCCCTCGAATGCGGGGCCGCAGGCCGTGGAGCATGACACGATGCGTCCTCCCACCTGAAGGCCGATCTCGGTGTTGGTCCCGAGGTCCACAAGAAGGCGGGTGCGTTCGTCCTCTCCGAACTGCGAGGCAAGGAGCGCGGCCACGTGGTCGGAGCCAACGAAACCGGCGATGGGCGCGGGGAAGTGCGCGTAGGCGCCGGGCGCCGCCGCCAGGCCCAGCTGAGCGCACTTCAGGTCGAGGGGCCTCGCGGTCACTGGCGCGAAGGGGATGACCCCTAGTTGCTGCACCGGCAGCCCGATGGCGAGATGGTGCATAGCGGTGTTGCCGACGACGGTCATTTCCAGGAGGTCCCGCGGGGTGAAGCCGGCGGTGGAGCAGAGACCAGCCGCGATCCTGTTGATCGCATCGACTACGATGTCTCGAAGCCGGAGCCTGGTAACCTCGTCATGATTTGCCGCGTCGATCCGCGCTATCACATCCTCCCCATAGGCGATCTGGGGGTTCATGGCGCCGTGGGCCGCCAGAGTCCGACCGGTCAGCAGGTCCACGAGGTAGCACGCGATCTTTGTGGAGCCGAGGTCCACGGCGAGGCCGACGCTGGCGGACGTGGCGTCGCCCGGCTCCGCGTGAACCAGCTCGCCGTCGCGGAAGGATACGGTTACGTGCCAGTTGCCGGCACGGAGCGCTTCGGACAGCTGGCCAAGGGTGGGGACGTCGGCCCTCGCGAGGTCGGCGCCATGTTGAGCGCGAAGCGCCTCCATCGTTCGGTCGAGGTCACCACGGGGATCGGCGAGACTCGCCGGAGGAACACTCACGGCGAATTTCTGCACGGTCGGATCGAGCTGCAGCTTCGCTTCGGTCCCCTCCACCTGCAGCTTCTGCTCCTGGAGAAGCGAAGACGGGGGTACGTAGACGGTGGTGTCGCCGCTGACGAGGGTGCGACATGCCTGGCGGTATCCCGCCGCGATCTCAGCTTCGGAGAGGAGCAGCCGTTCGGATGGGGTGATGGGTGAGAGCACGGTCCCGGAGACTTGCACCAAGCACTTGCCACAGGTCGCGTTGCCACCGCAGACCGCGTTCAGCAGAACACCCGCCCGAATGGCGGCATCGCAAAGTAGAACGGGCTCTTCGCACACCAGGCGTGTGCCCAGGGGCTGAAAGCCGACCGTAAAGGATCCGGTGGAGCGCGGGAGTCCCTGGTCGGGACGACCGTCCGTGCCCAGGCGATGATTGACCATCCCAGACATGGGCTCTCTCCAAATCCGCCGTCGCTCCTCAGTACATCTATGTCCCGTGGCGCTTTCGTTCGAGCAGCTCCACTGCTACCTGCACAGCGGTTAGTGCATCGGACGCGTATCCGTCCGCTCCCACCTGCTCAGCGAAGCGGTGAGTGACCGGAACGCCGCCGACCAGTATCACCAACGATTTACGCAGTCCTGCCCGTTCAAGGGCGGTGATGACGTCCTTGATGACGAGCATCGTCGTGCTCATGTAGGCGCCGATCCCGAGGATGTCTGGCTTCATTTCGGCGACCTTGCTGACGAAGGTGTGGGTGGGAACGTCCACCCCGAGGTCGATCATATCGAAGCCAGCGCCGCTGAGCATGGACATCACGATGCTCTTGCCGAGATCGTGCATGTCGCCCGCGACGGTGCCGAACATGCAGCGTCCCGCCCGTCCAATGTCGCCGATTCTCAGCCTCGGCTTGAGAAGGTCCACGCAAAGGCGGAACGCCTCAGCACTCAGGACCACCTCGGGCAGGAAGTATTCGCCCTCCTGCCACAATCTACCCGCCATCTGGAGGCCGGCCACGACGCCCTCGTTGAGAACGGTGATCGCCGGCACACCTTCATCAAGGCTTGCCTGGGCGAACTGAATGGCTTCTACATCTAGGCCATCGCAGACGGCCTGTTTCAGTTTCCCCACGTTGGTCGTGGCTTTCACCGTATCGATCCATCCAGATACATGCCGTATCCCATCTGCATAGAGACCTCCGCTGCTGCCTGTTTGACCAGTCGGGCGTGCTGGTTCGCCTGGTCGCCGTCGAAGCGCGACGTAGGACCGGACACCGTCAGGGCGGCCACGACCTCGCCCGCGGCGTTGAACACTGGTGCTGATACTGAAGAGCCGTCGCGAGCGCCATCTCCGTCAGAGATGGCGAAGCGGCGCTCTCGGACGAGCGCGAGCTGCGCTTCGAACGCCTCGGGATCTGACTCAGCCCACCGCATCGATGGCTCAGGGGGCACGCGAGACATTACTTCCGCTAGATTGGCTTCCGGCATGTAGGCCAGGATGACCTTTCCTGGAGAGCCGCCGTACAAGGGGATGTGGTCACCCATGTTTATCACCCGCCTGACCTCGTGCGAGCTCTCCATTCTCTCGATGCACACGCAACGGTCGCCGGCGGGGATCCACAGGCTGACGGTTTCCTTCGTTCGCATCCGCAGCCTCTGCATGATCGGCCGGGCCTTATCGCGCACGTCGATGCTGTTCAGGTAGGCGGCTGACAGTCTGAGGATCTTCGGGCCGAGGGTGTACCGCTGTGTTCGATCGTCCTTTGTCACGAAGCCGCGAGCCTCCAGGGAGGCCAGGCTGCGGAAGGTGGTGCTCTTGTGGAGGTGAAGTTCGCGGCTGAGCTCGGTTACGCCTAGCTCCGGGCGCTGTGCTGAGAAGGACTCCAGGACGGCCAGAGCCCTGTCAACAGCGTCGATTCCTTTGAAGTCTTCCTTGGGGTCAGCTTCCCGACGCGCCATGTTCTCGTTCCAGTGCGCGCAACAGCGTTCCAACAATGAGGGAAGTTTAAGGAACGCCGTTCCTAAAGTCAAGGGCTTTTTGGCGAGAGTTTTGGGGTCGGGCAGGGCCATTCCGCCGACGCAGTGATTTCGGCATCCTGGAATCGAGACGTAGGGGCGGCTCGCGAGCCGCCCCTACAATTCCCGCTAAAGCGTCGATTCCAGGATGTCAGGATCAGTGTGGGGGAGAACTAGCCTGAGAGAGCAAGGAAACGCCACGTGGACAGGCGTCCACGAATGCTGTGGGTGCGTGGCTACCTTGATTCGGCGTGCGGGATGTGCGGGAGAGGCGCTCTATCCTGCCCTGGCGGGCGCGGGCGACTCGCGCTGGAACTGCATCGCCTTCTCGTACAGGTCGACGTACTTTAGGGCGCTGCTGGTCCAGGAGAAGTCGGACCGCATACCCGTCTCCATCAGTTTGCGCCAGGTCTCCCGATATCGGTAGTTCTCCAGGGCGCGCACCACGGCGGCGAACAGCATCATGCCACTGTACTTGTCAAAGCTAAAGCCGTTTCCGTCGCCGGTGACCGGGTCGAAGTCCTGAATGGTGTCGGCCAGACCGCCTGTCCTCCTCACGATCGGCACGCTGCCGTAACGAAGGGCCGCCATCTGGTTGGACCCGCACGGTTCAAACCGCGACGGCATCAAGAACATGTCGCTGCCCGCGTAGATCTTCTGGGCCAGCGATGAGTTGAACGTCAGATAGACCGCGACCTTCCGCGGGTACCGCCTGGCGAGCCGCGTGAACACATCGTGGTAGTACTGGTCGCCCGTTCCCATCAGCACGAGCTGAAGAGGCAGATCCATCAGGCCGTCGATCACCTCTGAGATGATGTCGAAGCCCTTCTGGTTCGTCAGGCGCGAGATGCAGCCGATAAGGGGCGTGTTCGGATCCACCGACAGGCCCGATTCGCGCTGGAGGGCGATCTTGTTGGTGACTCTCTGGTTCAGGTTGGAGGTGTCGTATTTCTGCGCAAGGGCCGGATCGGTCGCCGGGTTCATCACGGTGTAATCGATGCCGTTCAGAATGCCGAAAAGCCGGTCCTTGCGCTCCTGAAGAAGAGTGTTCAGCTTTTCGCCGTACTCGGCGGTGAGGATCTCCCTCGCATAGGTCTCGCTGACCGTGCTGATGACGTCGGCGAAGAGGATCCCATGGGCCATCAGCGCTACCACGTTGGGCAGCTCGTCGATGCGCGGGTTCATGAAGGTGTATTCGTCCACACCGGCGATCTCAAGGATTCTCCAGCCGAAGATGCCCTGCACGGCCAGGTTGTGGATCGTGTAGACCGAGGCGACGTTCTGGAAGAAGGGGTCCTCTTTGTATATGGTCTTCAGCCAGTTGGCGACGATGGCCGTGTGCCAGTCGTTCAGGTGAATGACGTCCGGCTTCCAGTCAAGCTGCTTGAGCATCTGGGTGGCGGCTCGGCTGTAGAAGATGAATCGCTCTCCGTCGTCGGCGTAACCGTAGAGGTTTTCCCTGTTGAAGAAGCGGGGGTTGTCCACAAAGTAGACCGGCAGGCCGTCCTCCATCTCGGTGGTCAGTATGCTGGCTGATTCCGAGTGCTCGTTCAGGGGGACTTTCATGTCGCTGATGAGCGGGCGGAGGCCAAACTTGGAGGCGTCGATGCGGCCGTACCTGGGTATGGCCACTCGAACGTCGTGCCCCAGGGAGCGCAACACGCGAGGCAGCGCGCCCACGACCTCCGCGACACCCCCGGTTTTGGCAAAGGGGACCATCTCCGCAGCCATGAACAAGATCTTCAACTGGCCTTCCGCCATAACGTAACCAACCTCCGTCGGAATCGCGTTCCCAGGATCCTCTGATCACGCAAGTATATCGAGCCGCAAGAACCACGCCTGGATGGTGTGAATGAGAGTGAGCCGATGGAGGACTCCGGGGAGCTCTCCGTCGTCTAATCAACCGGAGGAACTAATCGTAACACAGACCGGGCCGTGCAACAACGATCAATTAACCAGGATAAGCAAGTACGTGGTTGCAGGTGGCCTTCTGGCGGGTCTGGCCGCGATGGGTTAGAATTCGATTGGACCTCTCGTGCCGTGCAATTTCCCGAGGACTGGAGTTCACAATGCCGAAAATCGCTATCAGCGGAAAGGGTGGGGTTGGGAAGACCACCCTTGCCGGAATGCTCGCTCGACAGTACGCCAACGAGGGCGTGCCCGTACTGGCTATAGATGCGGACCCCGACGCAAACCTGGCCTCGGCCCTGGGTGTCTCGCCCGAGCAGGCGTCTTCTATCCGCCCCATCGCGGAGATGGACGACCTGATCGAGGAGCGCACAGGGGCTAAACCCGGTAGCCAGGGTGCGTACTTCCGCTTGAATCCGCGGGTGGACGATATCCCCGATCGGTTCTCCCTGAGCCACGCGGGCGTGAGGCTTATGGTGATGGGGACGGTGGACCGTGGGGGCGGCGGCTGTGCGTGCCCCGAGAACGTGATGCTTCGGGCGCTGATGACGCACGTCTTGTTCCGAAGGGACGACACCGTCATACTCGACATGGAGGCGGGTGTGGAGCATCTGGGCCGCGGCACCGCGGACAACGTGGACGCCATGATCGTGGTGGTGGAACCCGGACAGCGGAGCGTCCAGACCGCGCATCACGTGGCTCGGCTGGCCGCGGACCTGGGCATCAACCGCTGCTACGTGGTGGGCAACAAGGTGCGGGGGGACGCGGATCGCGAGTTCATAGAGGCCCAGGCGGCGCCGTTGCCGGTGCTCGGCTTCATGTCCTACAACCCCGCCGTGGCCGACGCGGACCTCGAGGGGCACAGTCCCTACGGCACCGATTCCACGCTGGAGTCGGAGGTTCAGGCCATCCGCAAACGGCTGGCGGAAGTCCGGGACGCGTCGTAGCGACTTGCACACATCTTGCGGACACGGGGGCGACCCATCGATGGGCCGTCCCTCATGATTCGTAGGGGGAGGCGGGTCCGGAGTGTGCAGGGGGCAATTAGGATGAAGCTCAGCACGGTTCGTGCAGTCAAATCTCAGATGTCAAGGTTTGCCCGCAGGCGACGGGCGAAATGAAGGAGGGTTAAGTGTCGCTGATATCGGAGGAGGATCGCAATTTCCTGGTCGACTACTTCTCCAAAGAGATGGTCGACCCCGTCAAGCTGGTCTACTTCACCCAGCACCAGTCCCCGCTGGCAGTACCCAGTACTGAGTGCATGTACTGCAAGGAGACTGGAGAACTGCTAAATGAGGTAGCGGACCTATCCGACAAGATCACGGTAGAGGTTCGTGATCTACTGAAGGACGCCGATCTTGCCAAGGAGTACAGGGTAGAGAAGATCCCAGCCCTGGTCATGAGCGGCAAGAACAAGGGCAAGGTGAGGTTCTTCGGGATACCTTCTGGGTACGAGTTCTCCTCTCTGATCGAGGGGATCAAGGATGTGTCCAAGGGGACTTCGGACCTGAGCGAGGCTACCAAGAAGGAGCTGGCGAAGATCACCACGGAGACCCACATCCAGGTGTTCGTGACGCCCACTTGACCATACTGTCCAAATGCGGCCAGGATGGCGCAGAAGATGGCGATAGAGAACGAGCACATCATAGCGGACACGGTGGAGGCGACGGAGTTCCCGGAGA
>JAJYKO010000149.1 GCA_021788565.1 Chloroflexota bacterium | reverse complement strand
AGAAAGACGTGCAGGCTAACGTAGTCGCTTTCTCGCAGTAACTGCTCCAACGGGACGTACGTAACCAGGTGTTCCTCGGCGAACTGCTGATCCTGAGCCAGATCGTGGGCTAGGACGCGCATCTCGAAGGCCCTGGCTCGCTGCGCGACCTCCTTGCCGATAGTGCCCAGACCGACGATGCCTAGAGTGCTTCCAGCTATCTCATTGCCCACCACGCGGGTCCAGCCACCTCTTCGGACCTCGGCTTCGTTCTCGCCGATCTTTCGCGCGCACTGGAGGATCATGGCAAGGGTCAACTCCGCGACCGAGTGGCGGTTGGCGCCCGGGGTCGTGCACACGGCTATGCCGTGAGCTGAAGCTGCTTGCACATCGATAGCATCGTACCCGACGCCAGGCCGGCTTATCACTTTGAGCCGATTGGCATCGGCTAGGACTCGGGCGGTGAACGGATCGATGTCTGCGAGGACAGCATCGACATCCCGCAGGATTGCGATCATCTCCTCTTCAGTTCGACCTCCATGCCAGCTGTCGTACACGGTCTGTATGCCTGCCTCTGTGAGGCGTCGGTCAATCTCGTCTCCTGGATGCACAAAGTCGAGTGTGATTAGCGTGCGCTGGGTCCCCATGTTGAGAAATTCCTCCCTTCGCAGCTGCTTGACAAGGCTGTTCTTGCTGCTATTATAACAACTGGTCCGGCCACCGGTCCACCCGGCCACCGGTCCACCTGCCAATCCGCATTTATAGCGCGGGAATCCCCCGTCTACGGTCAGCGCCGATCAGCAAGAGAGGGTAGATCACCAATTATGGACAAGCAACGAGGATTGTTCGCGCTGCTGGAGCTGCGGCGTCAGAACCTCAACGAACAGATAGCGGAAGTAATCCAGGAAATGATCACAACACAGCAGATCCAAGTTGGGGAGAAACTACCACCCGAACGTGAGTTGTCCCAACTCCTTGACGTCAACCGCTCCACCATTCGTGAAGCCATCGGCTTACTTCAGGAGCGCGGCTTGGTCCAGATGAAGGCAGGCAGCGGCACCTATGTGATCCACATGCCTCCTGACGCCGTTGGGCAGGCGATCAAGCGCTTCTTCGTGTCCAGAAATTGCTCTCAGACGGACTTCATGGCCGTTCGATTGGTGTTGGAGCCGGAGATAACGGCACTGGCCGCCTCGAAGGCAACCCCTGAAGACCTGTCCACCCTCGGCGAGGCGTTGGGGCGGATGGAAACGGCCTGGCCTTCACAGGATGACGAGACCTACAGCTCCGCAGACGTGGACTTTCACTTCGCCCTGGCTGTTGCCTCCCACAACGACCTATTTATTGCGATTTCTAGTGGGATAGGCGCATTGATGAAACTGTGGATCGATACCACTTTTCGATTGGCGAAGCACGAAGACAGCTTTCGCCTTCATCGGGACGTCTATTGGTCCGTGGTCGAACGAGACCCTGCACGCGCTCGTGAAGCGATGCGTGCCCACCTGGAGGGCATCCCGCTCCTCGACAGCTAAGCGAGCAGGTGATCGCCGCCTTTGGAGAGCACTTCATGGCCGTCGAAACCTGCCCGGCAACGCCGAATGTTTTGGGGAAGCTTATCCCCATGGCTCGTCCGCCATGATGTGGCCGGCAGCTGTTCCTTCTTTCTTTTGCATCCACCCGCGGGCACGCGGGTGGGCTCGAACCCGCAGAATTGATTGGGCCACATTCTCGTATGGGAGGTTCTTGTCCTATGAGACTGGACGTTCGAGGGATCATTCCACCGATGGTCACTCCTTTCACCTGGGACGGGGAGGCCCTGGACGAGGGAGCTATCCGAGATGAAGCGGAGTACATGATCCAGACAGGAGTTCACGGACTCGTCGCAGGGGGCAGCACCGGTGAAGGAGAGGGACTGTCAGAGCAGGAGGTCTATCGCCTCTGTGGGGCAGTGGTGGAACAGGCTCGAGACCGGGTACCAGTAATCGGCGGGATCATCGCCGACAGCACCGCAGAGGCCATTCGGAAATCGCGCGCTGCAAAAGAGGCCGGCGTGATGGCCTTGCAGGTCACGCCGCCCCACTATCTCTGGACCCCGGATGCCGAGACGCTGGCTCGTTATTACCAGCAGATCGGCGACGCGCTTCAACTTCCCGTCATGATCTACAACGTCGTGCCCTGGGTGAATATCGATATCAGTACCGTTCGGCGGCTGGTGGACGTAACCTGGTTGGCCGGCATCAAGCAGAGCGGCGGCGACCTTCACAAGGTGGCCGACCTCATGTACGAGTTCCACGACCGGCTGACGGTGATAACAGCCGTGGACGATCTCCTGTACCCCTCCTTCTGCCTCGGAGTTGATGGAGCCATCTGCTGCTTGAATACGGTGCTTCCGGGGCCCACTCTGGAAATGTGGAACATGATGGAAGCCGGCGACCACGCCGGGGCCAAGGCGTCACACGACCGCATCCTTCCCGTGTGGAGAGCCATCGAAGGGCCGAACATGCCTTACCTGGCCAAGGTCGCTATCGAGCTCCAAGGGCGGAAAGTTGGGCCGGCTCGCAGCCCGATGTCGGCACCAAGCCAGGAACAGCGTGGCGAGATCCGCAGGCGACTGATCGAAGCTGGTATCACAACGGTGAGCTAAAGGCGCAATGTGGAGACCCTTCGCGAGCCAGAGTCCGGCAGATCTAGTTGACCACAGGACCCGGCGCGGGGCGGGGAGCGCACACGCTTCCGGGTCTTAAGAGAAAGGAGTTCCGGAGATGAAATGGCTGCGGCCAAGCATGGTCATCCTGTTCTCTGTGCTCACTATCCTGGCACTGGTCGCCTGCAGCGGAGGCGCCGCCACGAGTGGGGGCGGACAGAGCAGTAGCAGTACGCAGAGCAGTGCAGGTGCTCAGAGCGGTGGTGCTGCCCAGAAGGGCGGTGAGCCGATCAACATCGGGGTCTCCGCTCCCCTCACCGGCCAGTTCGCGGAAGACGGCGGCTACATGAAGAACGGCATCAATCTGGCGGTCAAGGACATCAACGACAAGGGAGGGATCAACGGTCGTCCAATTCAGCTGTTCTGGGAGGACGACCAGGGCCCCAACCCGACGGCTGCGTCCAATGCTGTGACGAAGCTGATCACCCAGGACAACGTGGTGGCGGTCATCGGGCCTCACTTCAGTCCGGCGATGCTTCCCACCGAGCCGATCTTCCAGAAGTACAGCGTGCCTGCGCTGACCGGCGCCACAGGCCCCCCCATAACGGCTCAGAAGAACCCGTGGATCTTTCGCATCCGGCTGAACGACGAGGTCGGGGCGAGACTGCTGGTGAAGTACGCGGTGGAAACGCTCGGCTTGAAGAAGATCGGCCTGGACTACGTGAACACGGCCTTCGGGCAGGGTGGAATCGCGGTCGTCCAGGATGAGCTCTCGAAGCGGGGGATAACCCCTGTTGCCACCGAGACTCACATGGATGACACTAAGGACTTCACTCCTCAGATCCTCAGCTTCGAGCAAAAGGGTGTCGACGGGATCATTGTGTGGACCGATGACCAACCGGGCGGCCTGCTGGCCAAGCAGATGGCCACTCTGGGGGCGAAGTTCAAGCTTGTCGGTTCCACCACTTTCAGCCAGCCGCCCTTCTTGAAGCTGGCCGGTGACGCTGCCAACGGAGCAGTCTCGATTAGCGACTTCATTCCGGACAATCCGGATCAGCACGTTCAGGACTGGATGAAGAAGTTCTCGGCGGTCTACAACGCCCAGCCGGAACTGTACGCTTCTGCTTACTATGACGCCACGAACATCCTGGCGGATGCCATCAAGAGGGCCAGCAAGGTCGACGGACCATCAATCCAGAAGGCTCTCCAGGGTATCCAGGATTTCCAAGGCGTCATGACACAGTACTCCTTCAGTTCCAACGGAGATATGGTGCACTCTGGCCTGATCACCCAAGTGAAGAACGGGAAGCCCGAGGTTGTTCAGGTAGTTAAGGAGAAGTAGGGCTGAAACAGGGGGCCCGCCGATTGAGCGAGGCCCCCTGACTCCCGGCGGCAACACTATCCAAGAGGGAGCGTATCCATGCTGATACAGCTTGGCTTCTCAGGTCTGGCGATGGGAGCGATCTACGGACTGGTCGCTCTAGGCTTCACCCTGATATGGAATGCGGTGGGGATCGTGAACTTCGCCCAGGGGGAACTGGTGATGCTAGCTGCATTCGTCAGTGTGGCCTCCCTATCTCAGGCGCTGCACCTGCCGTGGGTAGTGAATGTGGTTCTTACCGTGATTTTCATGGCGGCTTTCGGGCTGCTCATGGCCCGCGGGATCTACCACCCGCTTCGCAACGCGCCCCCACTGGGCGCAATTGTGGCCACCCTTGGACTCTCCATCTTCCTGAAGAATAGCGCGGTACTGGTCTGGGGCCCAGACCCGCTGATCGACTCCGGTCCCTTCGGTAATGCTACCGTCATCATAGGCCCGGCGAAGATCTACGGCCAGCATGTGCTGATCCTGGTGACCATGGTCGTCCTCATGGTACTGCAGGTGGTGATGTTCCGCGGCACATCGATCGGTAAAGCGATGCGCGCAACCGCCCAGGACCGCGAAATCGCTAGGCTGATGGGTATCAACACGGATCATGTCATTGCCCTGATCTTCGCCTACGCCTGCGTCCTGGCCGGCGTCGCCGGTGTGCTAGTGGCTCCGGTGTTCTATGTCTCCGCGGACATGGGGGGCATGGTGGCGCTGAAAGCATTCGCCTCCTCCATCGTCGGCGGCTTTGGCAACGCCCCCGGCGCCGTGATCGGCGGACTCATCCTGGGGCTGGTGGACGCTCTGGGGTCCTACTTCGTCTCCTCCCAGTATATAGACGTCATATCGTTCGGCCTGCTGATCGCCTTCCTGATCTTCCGGCCGCAGGGGCTTTTCGGCGAACCAGAGATGGAGAGGCCGTGAAGCGATGGACACGAGACGAGCTGTTCTAGCTGCGCTCGCCCTGGTAGCCCTGGGCGCAGTTGCCCTGCTTCCTCCCCACGTCCTCGGCGTGTACTACCTGCACGTCGTCAACGTGGCGCTAGTCAACGTCATCCTAGCCGTGGGCCTCAACTTCATTCTTGGGTTTGGGGGCCAGATATCCCTGGCTCAGGCGGCCTTCTTCGGCCTAGGCGCCTATGGCTACTCGATCCTGGCGCTTCGCCACGCGCCACCACCCCTGGCAGCGGTCGCAGGCATAGTGCTCGCGGGAGGAGCTGGTCTCGCCCTCGGATGGCCGGCCCTGAAGCTGAAGGGGCACTACCTTGCGCTGGCGACGCTTGGATTTGGGATTATCATGCAGCAGCTCATGATCAACCTGGGCGGACTGACCGGAGGCGCCAACGGCCTCAGTGCTATCCCCAGGCTTGGGCTGGGCCCCTTAACATTGGACAGCGAACCGCATATCTTCTACTTGGAACTCCCATTCGCTGCCCTGGTCGTCGCCCTGTCCGTGCTGTTTGACCGCAGCCCTCTCGGCATGCGGGCCCGAGCGCTCCGCGACGATGAGACCGCCGCCGAAGTCGCGGGGGTCAACATCAGGAATATCAAGGTCATGCTCTTCGTGATCTCGGCTTCCTGCGGGGGGCTGGCGGGAGTCCTCTACTCCACGATGCTGGGTTACATCAGCCCGGACGTCTTCGCGTGGAGTACCACCTTCAATTACCTCGTAATGGTGGTCATCGGCGGGCTGGGGAGTACAGGTGGCGTCATGGTGATAGCGTTTCTACTAACCCTGATCCCGGAATGGCTGCGCTTCCTGAAGGACTCTTACATGGCGGTCTTCGGGCTGGTGGTAATCGTCATGATGACATCTGCGCCCGGGGGATTGGCTGGTTTGGCGCGGTCCGTCTCGTTGTATCGGAAAGAGTCGGGTTTCCGGCTTTCCAGGAATAGCCTCGGGAAGGTGATCTTCGGCAAGCCCAGGGAAGGCAAGGTGGGGTGAATGGGGTGAATATCGTAGAGGTGTCCCGTCTTACCAAACATTTCGCAGGCGTTGCCGCCCTTGAAGACGTGAGCTTCGGCGTGGCGGAGGGCTCCATTCACGCCGTCATTGGCCCCAACGGCTCCGGCAAGACGACGCTGTTCAACATCCTTAGCGGAGTATACAAGCCTACGAGCGGCGAGGTGCAACTCCGCGGTCGTCGCATCGACGGGACGCACCCATTCGAGATAGCCCGTCGGGGTATGGGCCGGACTTTCCAGGCACCGAGGCTGTTTCGCTCCATGAGCGTGCTTGAGAACTTGTTGCTCGCCGGTCACTCAAGCAGCTCATGGTGGCATTTCGATTCGGCAAAACGGGCAAAGGCCTTGGAGACCTTGCGCTTCGTCGGCCTCGCCGACGCTGCCAGCAGCCCTGCAATAAGCCTTCCACAGGGCCAGCAGCGGCTGCTGGAGATCGCCAGAGCCCTCTGTCTTGATCCTCAAGTGCTTTTGCTTGACGAGCCGCACGCAGGGCTGAACCCGGTGGAGACCGAGCATCTGATGGACGTGATTCGGGCCCTTCATGGGCGCGGTCTGACCGTGGTCCTTGTCGAACACGAAATGCGCGTGGTCATGGCCCTCGCGCAGCGGATTACCGTGCTCAACTTCGGCAAGCTGCTGGTGGAGGGAACTCCTTCCGAAATCCAGTCCAGCCCGGCCGCCATCGAAGCGTATCTGGGCATACGAAGGAGGCGGGAGTTCCATGCTTGACGGGCCTCTTCTTTCAATAGCACACCTCGCCGTGAACTACGGTGACGTGCAGGCCGTACGCGACGTCAGCCTGGAGGTGCATTCAGGCGAGGTGGTGGCTCTATTGGGCGCCAACGGAGCGGGCAAGAGCACTACAATCAAGGCCATCTGCCGGCTACTCAAGCCAGCTGCCGGCGAGCTGCTTTTTGATGGCGACTCCCTCCTGGTACAGCCGACGGAGCGGCTAGTCAACCTGGGTATCGCCCTGGTACCCGAGCGCCGCCGGGTCTTCCCTGCTCTGACCGTTACCGAGAACCTGGAGATGGGCGCCTACGGGAAGCCGAGATTCCACGTGCAGGATGGCATCGAGGAGATGTTCAGCTTGTTCCCACTGCTCCGGCGATACGCCCGAAAGATGGCCGCCGGTCTCAGTGGCGGCGAGCAGCAGATGCTGGCCATAGCCCGGGCCTTGATGAGTCATCCTCGGCTCCTGTTGCTGGACGAGCCCTCGCTGGGCCTTGCGCCCATCCTGGTGGATCAGGTATTCGACAAGCTGCAGGAGGTCAACCAAAACGGCACGACCATGCTGCTGGTCGAACAGAACGCCTGGCTTGCACTCGAGATATCTGCCCGCGCCTACGTCATGGAGTCGGGTATCACGGCGGCCAGCGGGACTTCCTCCGAGCTGATGGCCAACGAGCACGTAAGAAACGCCTACTTCGGAGTCAACTCGGTAGCGGGGAGTTCGTGACGGCCGATAGCCAAGAGCGGGAACTGTGTTCAAATACGTCAGTGGCAGAGCAGAGGCGGCATTCGTGAGTTGCCGCCTCGCAACTGAGTGAAGTTGATTCCGCGGACGGCAGCGAGTATCTTTTTGATGTACTTCCGGCCACGGACCGAAAACTCCGTTGGCAGTGCCACCAAAAGCCCGTGCACCACGGGTTCGAACAGTCCCGCAACTTATGAGAGGCAATGGCTGAACGCACTGGACTCGTCGCTCTGTTCGGCTCTGGCGAGACTTCTTCCAGCGGCCGCAGGGTCTACGAGTGGGTCTTCTCCCGGCTTGCGGCCCCCGTGAGGGTTGCCCTGCTCGAGACCCCGGCCGGATTCCAACCCAACTCAGCGGTAGTGTCGCAGAAGGTGGCGAGCTTCCTGGAGGAGCGCCTCCAGAACTACCGCCCTCAGACCGCGGTTATTCCTGCCAGACAGCGCGGTACGGCTGCCAGCCCGGACGACCCCCTGATACTCGCCCCTATGCTGGCGGCAAATGCCATTTTCACCGGTCCGGGCAGTCCCACTTATGCCGTGCGGCAGTTGGACGGAAGCCTCGCGTGGGATTATGTGCGGGCAAAGCATCGTATCGGGGCCGCAGTGCTACTGGCGAGCGCTGCCACGGTGGCGGCCGGCGCTCGCTGCCTTCCGGTGTACGAGATCTACAAGGTGGGTGAAGATCTCTTTTGGCAGAAGGGCCTCGATCTCTTCGGGCCGTACGGTCTGTCGCTAACCTTCGTTCCTCACTGGGACAACAACGAGGGAGGGTCCGAACTGGATACCAGCCGATGCTTCATGGGGACAGTTCGTTTTCGAGAATTGCTGAACATGCTGCCGCCCGGCTCAACTGTCGTGGGGATAGATGAGCACACCGCCCTGCTCGTCGACCTTGAAGGCGGTATCTGCCGGGTGATGGGGCGGGGCGGCGTCACTTTGTTGCGAGAGGGGGAAGAGGCCCGCTACTCAGGCGGACAGGGCTTCCCTGCGGACACGCTCGGTCCGTTCCGCATTCCGCCCGAAGAGGAGGTTGTCTCCGCCGATATTTGGAGGGCGATCCTGACAGGCGAGAAGCGCTTACGGGATACGACCCCGCCGTCGGACGTGCTGACCCTGTTTGAATCTCGGAACGCGGCTCGCGCGAAGCGAAACTGGCGCGAGTCCGACGAACTGCGAAGCCGCATTCAGGAGATGGGGTGGCGCGTAGTAGACACAATGGATGGCCCGACCCTGGAACCGATGCGCTCACGCGATGGGTAGGAGCGCCCGCGCGCTCTCGTCTTGCCCAGGCCAATCTACTTCTTCATGGAACCATCGTAGGTAGGAAGCAAGCGTGTGCGTGTGCAACCTGCCTCTAATTTTGACCGCGATCTCCATCGCAATCGCGCGGTTGCACCACGGCGCCTAAAAGAATCCGTCCGCGAGTGCCAGCAGCATGACCTGCGTTAGCTCGTTGGGCCGCTGAACGTGGATATCGTGGTCGGTAGAGCGAAACCAGTGTACGCGGGCTTTGGTCAGGCCAGCCGCGGCCTGATCGACCTGTGCCTGCTTAAGTTGGAGCCGAACTGGGTCCGAGGAATCGTCCGCGGGGATTATCAGGACCGGCTCGGTCACGTATCCGAACACCTGAGAAGGATGATAATCCCAGAGGGCAAGCAGGATCGCCATGTGGCGATCCAGACTGAGCCAGGGACGCACGGTTCCGTCCGGTAGTGTCTCGAAGTTCCCGAGGGTAGCTTCGATCCCCTCGTCGCTCCAGTCGGAGTGTGCCCGGCGGAGTCGCGCGGCGATCTCGCCGCGGGGG
>JAJYKO010000148.1 GCA_021788565.1 Chloroflexota bacterium | reverse complement strand
AGAAGATCAGGAGCGTCGGAGCCGAGATGATAGGGACGGTTGCGGACTGGAGGGAAGGCACCCGTCTAAGTCCGGCCGTGCCGAAGATGGCCTTCGTATCGCGACCTCAGGAGTATCGTAGCTCCAAGGGCGACGTTATTGCGCCGGACAGCATCGACCTGACGGCGAGGATCATGTCGATGCAGAAGGCCCACAAGGCCTACGCCGTGACCGGCTCGATAGCTACCGCAGCAGCAGCGAAGATCCCAGGCACCGTGGTGAACGAGGTGTACCAGCCCCAGGCGGGTAGCAATCTCGTCCGAATCGGCCACAGTTCCGGCCGGCTCACGCTGGAGGTCTTCATCGAGCCGCGGGGGGATGGCTACGTCCTTCGCAGGGCTGCCCTCCAGCGCACTGCCCGCCGGATTATGGATGGCTACGTCTACGTTCCCAAGAGCAAGATGGGGAACTGATTCGACCGCAATCCGGCAGAGTACGGGAGAATCGACCGCTGGAACCTCTCCTTAGCAGCAGTACAACAACCACGGGAGTACAACCGGAGCAGATCCTTTAACGTTTCTCAGGGATGGCCCCCGACCTCTCAGTTACTCCCCTTCCGGCATGGGGTACCACGCCTCGAGGATCCTGGCAACTGGAGTCAGCGTCGTGAGCTTGTGGGGCACAGCGGGCGGAATGATCGCACCGTCGCCCGGCTTCAGGCGCCGCAATTGGTCACCTACGGTGACGTCCATCTCTCCCTGGTCCACGTAGACGACGCTCGAGTAGCTGTGTAAATGGAGAGGAACTTCGGTTGGACGCTGGTAGCTGATGAACATCAGCAGCAGGTCGCCCAGCCGAAGAGAGCGACGCTCAGTGCCCGGCCGCAGGAAGTCGGTCGGCAGGCTGTCCGCCGAGAAGAAGGCGCTGTCTTCAGGCATCGGAGACCTCCATAAGCAGTTTCGGTTTCACGGCATTAGCAGCACTTTGAGGCCCTGGCGGGACCGCGTCAGCTCGACCGCATGCTCGAACTCGCGCATCGGCACTCTGTGGGTGACCACCCGCTCCAGGTCCCCCGAAGCTCTCTCCAGCAGAGGTGCCACTCTCCGCCACGTGGTTACGTCGTACGCCCGGATCCCTATTAGCTGCTTCTCGGTGAGCGCAAGCGACGCGGTGTTCACAGATGTGAGGTCGTGGGGCAGGCCCAGAAGCCCGATTCGCCCGCCCTTTCGGGTCAGGTCTGTGGCCACGGCGATGGCCTGTGGGTGACCGGCCGTTTCGAAGCATACGTCGGCCCCCAGACCGTCGGTCACGTCGAGGACTGCCTGTTTCAGACTCTCTGACCCGATGACTGCCACGCTGGCGCCCATGCGCGCTGCCATTTCGAGGCGCTCGCGATCGGCTTCGAGCCCTACCATGACGATCCGTGCGGCCGGGGTCAGCTTCAGCGCTGCGAGCAGACAGAAGCCGATACTACCAGGTCCCACCAGGGCCACGGTCGAGCCGGGGGAGATTGCGAGCTTCTCGATGGCGTGAAGTGCCACGGCGAAAGGCTCCGCTACGGCCGCCAGGTCCCAAGGGAGTTCGGCCGGCACGCGGTACACATTATCGGCCGGAGCCACAACGTACTCCGCGAAGACACCCGGCGCCTGCAACCCCACGAGGCGCCGGTCTCCGCACAGCATCGATTGCTCGGAACGGCAGAAACGGCAGTGGCCACAGGTGAGGGCGGGGTTCACAATGACGTGATCGCCATAGTGTAGACCAACGGCCTCCCGCCCCACCTCCAGCACCACTCCGGCGAATTCATGGCCCATGACCACCGGCAGTGTTGGGTTGTACCCCTCCGCGATGAGACGGTTCCAATCGTACACTGACAGATCGGTGCCGCATACCCCAGCCCGCTTGACGCCGATCAGCACCTCGGACGGGCCGGGATGGGGATCAGGCCAGTCCAGATATTCCACATGGCCGGGTGCCGGAGCGGTCTTTACCAGTGCCTTCATCGTTTCATCCTCGCTCTTCGCGCAGGGCCTCCAGGTCCAGGCGCAGACCCGTGGTCAGGTCGACGGAGGCCCGATAGCCCAGTTCCCGACTGATGCGGGTGATATCGAGCGCTCCCTTTCGTGGAGCCTCGTGCCCAGGGACCTGCTCCATCAAACCGGGGCCGATCTCATACTCCCAGGTGGGCAGCAGCCGCTTCAGCTCTGCTGCGACCTCGTGGAGGGAAGGCGCGGTCCCCGTGGCAACGTTGTAGGCGTGGTGCTCCAGCCGGGGCGCCTCGAGGACTAGTTGCAGACCAGCGACCGCATCGTCGATGTACGTGAAATCGATGCGATGGTCGCCGCCAGAGGGCATCGTTGTGCGCCGGCCGGCGAATGCGTCCTCCATCCAACTTCGCGGGATGCGGTGCCTCGGGTAGCCCGGGCCGTAGACCCAGCAGAGACGAACGGCGACGTACGAAAGGCCAAAATAGCTCCCGTAAAGGTCTCCGAATCGTTCGACGGCCACCTTCGTCACTCCATAGAAGGTAGATGGGTTCTGGGGGTGATCCTCGTTGGCCAAGTCGGACTGGAAAGGCCCATAACTTTCCTCTGATGAGATATCCACCACCCTTTCCAGAGCGAGCAGTCGAGCGGCTTCGAAGACGTTGAGGCTGCCCTCGACGTTGACCCTGGCTGTGAAGAGAGGCCGTTCGAGCGCGGCCGGCACCCCCACGATTGCCGCGGTATGGACCACTCGCTCAATGGAGTGCTGCTTCAAGATCCGGAGAAAGTGGCTCAGATCCAGTAGGTCCCCGGATGCAAGGGTCACGCGGCCCACCAGGTCGTGCACACTCCCCGGGAGTGCAGTCGCAAAGTTGTCGAACAACACCACCTCGTGCCCCGAGGCCACGAGCTTCCTAGCCAGGTGGGAGCCCACGAACCCGGCCCCGCCGGTGATGAGCACTCTCATTGATGATCCTCCGTTATCCGTCCTTGACGACGAACTGTATCGCCGCTCGCGACTCCGAATTGATGAGGTTCGCCATTAGCCACACTTACATTGTCAAACTAGCATCGTCAAATTAGCCTGGCACATTTGGTCTAGGCCGTTCAGAGCTTCCTGGTTGCTGGTCAGGGATAGCCCTGCCGATGTACGACTCGATGAGACTAGGATCGCCCAGTAGCTCGGACGCTGCGGCGGTCCTGGTTACTCGACCGTCTTCGAAAACGTAGCCTCGCGCGGCGAAGCGAAGCGCACTGTAAGCGTTCTGCTCGGCGACCAACACCGACAGCCCCCCGCGGTGCAGGTGGCGAAGTACCTGGTACATACCACTCACGACCTTCGGAGCGAGGCCTATGGAGGGCTCGTCGAGGATTAACAGCTGCGGTTCAGCCATAAGCGCTCGACCGATCGTGACCATCTGCTGCTCTCCGCCAGAGAGGAGCCGGCAGCGTGTGCGCCGCAAAGGCCCGAGGCTCGGAAACACCGCGAGAATGTCGTGGAGTCGGCGCTCACGCTCGTGGCGTTGCGCGCGGTGAGCACCGACGAGCAGGTTCTCGTCCACCGTCAACTCTGGAAAAAGCGCTCGGCCTTCTGGCACATACCCGATTCCCAGTTGAGCCCGTGCGTACGGCGGGATGCTCCCGAGTTCGGTGCCTCGAAACGTTACGCGTCCCGATGAGGGGGTGACCTGGCCCATTATCACGCGCAACAGCGTTGATTTGCCCGCTCCGTTAGCCCCAATGACAGCGACGGCTTCGCCTTCGGCCACCTCGATGCTTACATCCCGGAGGACAGCTGCCCCACCATACCCAGCGGCGATGGACTCCACGCGCAGCAAGTCACGCATCTGCCATCGCCTCCTCCCCTACCCCCAAGTACGCGTCGATCACATCCGGGTTTCGGAGAACCTCGCTAGGGGCACCCTGGGCGATGGTGGCGCCGAAATCGAGCACTTGGACACGATCGGCGATCGTCATGATCGCCGGAAGCACGTGCTCGATGGCGATTATCGCGCAGCCCCGATCGACCTCCGCGTCGAGCAAGGTGTGAACGCGCACAATTTCACCCGGTGACATACCAGCCATGGCTTCGTCTAGTAACAACACCCGCGGCTGCAGCATGAGTGCCCGGCCTATGTCGAGCAGACGCTGCTGACCCGGCGGCAGCCGATCCGGCCGGCGATCCCACTGCTTGTCCAGGCCAATGCGGTGCAGCATGACGGATGCTTCGGCAATCGCCTGTCCTTTCGCTCGCGTTCTAGTCAACGCGGGCAGTAGGAGCGTCTCCCATACAGTCAAGGACGGGAAAGATCGGCTAGTCTGGAACGTGCGGGCGATGCCCCCCTGTGCGATGCGGTTAGGGGCACGCCGCGTAATATCGTTTCCCAGAAACCAGACTGTCCCTTCACTGGGACGATCGAACCCAGTAATTAAATTGAAAAAAGTTGTCTTGCCGGCGCCGTTCGGACCGATGACCGCGAGAATCTCTCCGCCCCTCACCTCTAGGCCCAGCCCTCGCACGGCCACTATGCCACCGAAACGCTTCGTCAGCCTCTCGCACCGAAGGAGCGGCTGATGGGCCTGGCCATTTAGTTCCTGTGCGGCAAACTGGCTCAGTTCCGGGCCCGGGTCGACGGCCATAGGCGGCCCCCAGACGGCCACTCGGCGAAGCCAGCCACGCCGATTGAGTGCTGAGACAATCCCGCCAGGCATCCATATGACAGCAATGACTGTGAGTACGCCCAATATGATCTGCTGTTCCTCCGGAAACTGAGCCCAGAGCGCCTCGCCGATAATTGATACGAAGACTGCCCCAAGCAACGGTCCCCACTGTGTGCCAATCCCACCCAGCAAGACCATTAGGATCGTTTGAAGTTCGTACGAGCCATTGAACGCGCTGGCCGGATTTATGAACCCGATATTCCAGACGAAGAGTGCGCCCGCGAAAGCGGCAAGCCCCACGCTCAAACAGAACGCGGTCATCTTCACAGAATTGGTGTCCACGCCGGAAGCCGCGGCCGTCAATTCGTCGTCGCGTACGGCCATGAGTCGAAGCCCAAGCCGAGAGTTTAGAATCCACCCGGCCAGCAGCACAGTAACGGAGGCAACTGCCGTCATGACTAGAGCGCTCTCCTGTTGCGTGCCGACTAGCGGAATTGACAACCCCTGATCGCCGCCGAGTGCAGGACTGGATTCGGCGATGAGGGCTCCAATGCGCGAGAGCCCAAACATGCCCAGCGCAAAGAAGATGCCCTGCAGCCTGAGCATGACCGCGCCCAGCGGAATCGCCAGGACAGTGGCAACAACGCCCGCGAGGATCGCGGCGACGTACCAATCGGCATGAAGGTGAATCTGGCACATGGCCGCGATGTATGCCCCGATCCCAAAGAAGCCAATCTGCCCGAATGAGACGTAGCCGGTTAGACCGCTGATGATGTTCCAGGCGTACGCCAGGACTACGAACATGCACGTCGTGAAGAGCAACTGCGTCTGGTAGCCGTTGCCGGTCAAGCCGAGAACGCCGGCTACAACTACCATGGCTCCGAAGACGCCCCAAGCGCCGAGACTTTGCACCCGCTTCAAGACGCTTAGATCCGACGCGCGAACTGCGAGTCTCATATGCGTCCCGCCTTGCCAAGGAGACCCTGTGGTCGCAGGATCAGCACCGTGATAAAGATCAGGTAGATGACTCCGGCTGCCGCGTTGGCGCCAAAAAAATAGCTAGTACCGACCTCTGCCAGGCCAAGCAGCAGCGCGGCGATGAACGCGCCAACGTAATTGCCCAACCCGCCCAGGGCGATCAAGGTGAAGGCCTGCACGGTCAGGAACCCGCCCGACGACGCCTGCTGTGGGATCAAGGTCACGACCAACGCGCCAGCGGCTCCGGCCATTGCCGATCCAGCAGCGAAGGTGAGGAAGCGGACACGGCTGATGTCGATGCCACAGCTGGCGGCGCCCAATTCCGACTGGGCCGTTGCACGCACCAGTCTGCCGCCCATGGTCCTTGTCAGCCAGACTTGCATTCCAAGCGCGATGGCGAAAGCGAGCGCCGAGCACACCGCCAGCCCCTGCGGAATTAAGAGTCCAAATACCGGAAGTGATCCTTCCAGGAACGGAATCGACTCGTATTGGCCGCCCCAAATCAGCAAGGCCGCGTTGGAGACGATGTAGGAGACGCCGAAGGTCGCGAGAAGCGTGCGGAGTTCACCCTGGGAGCCGGCGGAGTCCAGGCGTGCAAGGATACCCTTCCCTATCGCCGCGCCCAGAAGGAAGAGCAGCACGGCTGCTAACGGCAACGCTACCAATGGACTAGCGCGATACACTGCGAAGAGCGATACGGACAGAAGGCCGCCGACCACGATGAAATCGCCGTGTGCCATGTTGACAACCTTCATGACGCCGTAGATGAGGTTCAGTCCTGTGGCCATGAGCAGGTAGACGCCGCCCCACAACAGGCCGCTGATTGCAAGGATCAGGTATGTCTGCGCCATGCTTTACCCCCTCATTCCCCTGCTGCGGGGCGGCAACTGGGTGGCTACCAATTTGGATGCGGCAAGACAGCTGGGGCTGTTGCGGACTCTTTTGGCCACACGAGTTGCTGTTTACCGTTCTGCCACTGCAAGACGTAGGCGTGATAGCCAAGTTGGAGGCCGGTTGGGCCCAGCTTGAACTCACCGGCTACCGTTGGGATGTCGAGCTTCAGGTATGCGTCCCGGATCTTCGTCTGGTCAAAGCTCCCCGCGTTCTTCACTGCGGCGGCTAGCGCTTGCATAGTACCGTACGCCATCGCGGCGTGGTAATCAGGATCGCGCCCGAACTTCTTGTTGAAGGACTTCACGAACTGATCATTACCCTTCGTGGGCAGAGTCGGGAACCAGAGCGTAGTCCCGAGGACATCGTTCGCGGCGCTGCCTAGACTGGTGTTGAATTCGGGCTCGACTGGCCCGATGCTGAAAGCGAAAAGCTTTGCGTTGATCCCTGCGGCTTTCGCAGCACGCACGATCCCCTCAGCGTCCGGTAAATAGGTTGCTCCGATGATCATATCTGGGTGGTGGGCGCCTGCCTGAAGCACTAACGGCGAGAAATCAGTCGTGCTTGCCGGGTAAGCAGCCTTAAACACAACCTGCATGCCCTTCGACTGGGCTTCCTGTACGATGCCCTGCGCAAGCTCCTGCGGGAACGCAGTATCCTGGATCAGCAGCGCTAAGGTCTTATAACCTTCGGTAGCGGCCAGGTCGATGACGGGCACCATGTACTGTGGCGTCTGAGTGATTGATTGGACGAGGTATGGATATTTCCCGCTATACGGCTCAACATTAGCGCCCATGGCAGGCATTGCCATCTTGCTCTGGGTGACGAGTGGAGCAATGGCTGAGACGAGGTCGGTTTCGTACGGACCCACCAGCAGGTCAACCTTATCCGTCGTGATCAGCTTCTGGTAGAGCTGGACCGCCTTCGCGGTGCTGCTCTCGTCATCATAGTAGACCAGTTCTACTTTCCGCCCTAGAAGGCCACCCTGCGCATTGATGTCGTCCGCCCCGAGCTGGTAACCCTGCAAGTCGAACTTCGCCGGCGCCGCATTTGGGCCAGTCTCCGTAATGGAAAAACCGATGCGGATTGGCGCACTGCTCGACGTGCTGCCTGTCGCGCAGGCGCTTAGCATCACCAGGAGCAGCGCGAGTACAGAAATGGTGGCTGGCAACGCTAGCCCACGTCGGACTGCAGCGCGGTTTGCCCTGATCATCTTCCTCATGCCTCCTCGTTAGTCCTCTAAATGCTTTGAGCAATCTCTTCAAGATCGCGATCACGACGATGGTCAAGTCCAGGTCTACTGGTAGAATCCACGAAGTGGTAGTACACCCGACCGGTATCCTCCCGTTCTCCTGAGTCGTCCCCGATTTGGGATCTGGCCCTCTGTGGTGGATCAGCCTGGCCAGTGCGATCAACCCCGCTTATGGTCACCCGCACCCAGCGCTCGCTCGCACTCGTCAGCACCGCGTAGCAGAGACTTAGCCCTCCTTTCTTCCCGAAGAAGTGCGGGATGTTCTTGGCAGCAGCCCATCCTGGGTTGGCCGTCAGGCCAAATTTGACCGATAGATGAGATTGTGGTGCAGGAACAAGCGGCAACGGCTGCGCGGCGGGTCGGCTCACCGAACATGAAGATGTGCGATCTACCGGAAACCCACTTAGTGCGTCGCTTCGAAAATAGCGGTTCTCGTCGATCAGGCTCGGTACGCTCGCGACTCGGGTCTTCCTCCCCTTGTCGGGTTTTCCTCCCCTTGAAGGTGTGCTGGGCGATATTGATGTTAGGCACCAGGTTGAACTCCTGGTAGGTCACCCTGGCATCCAGGCACCGCGCGGTATTTCGGGAGTCGATGAGAGCCTCGCGCCGCCAGATACGGATCATGCTCGAGCAGAGATTATGAACGCTGATCAGCACCTTGATGAGGATCGATTCGCCAGCGCCTTTCTCGCCGAAAAGAACGTGGGTCTCGCCGGGACGAAGGGCGAAGTCCACCAAGGCGAGTGCGCGAACGGCTGGAGACTTCTTGGGGCTCCCCTGTGTATCGAACAGCCGCGCAAATTCGTATGCGATGGTTCCGTCGATGGCGAGCATAGACGCACCTAGTCCGACTTGAGAGGTTGTGGGACCGATTCCGGGAACGACTGTCGAACGGGCTCGTCAACCGTAGACTGCGCGGCTACACTGCCGGTTTATATTTGCCACCACTGTTCTGTAAGTACCCAGGGTTGCACCCTTTTACAGCATCAGCCGTCGCTTGTCAAGACCCGGTTTTCCAGTTTCAGGACGAGGGCCGGCGTCGCCCCGTTTCGGCAAGCGCAGGCCTTATCGATCTGCGAAACGGAGTGGATGGACAGGCCAGGCACCAAACAGAACGTTTGCAGGGCCTCGATTTCGCTATTTCGGGGCGGGTAGACGGGCTTGATGCCCGGGGACGACGTTCGAAGAGCCGTTCCAGGCCATTGCCAGGCCGAGCCACGTATCTCTTAGACCGGGAGATTTTCAAAAGGGTATTGACAAGACAAGGTCCGCTGTCGTATGTTTCAGCTCAATTGCGGTGGTATATATGGTACATCGCTTCTCATTCGGCAACAGTCGAGTACTGGCCGGAAGAGCGGCATCGGCGGATGGACCTGAAGTCGGCCTGCGAGGCACAGGCGCGTTCTCATCCGCGCTCACCTGCAGCGAAGCTGGGAACTCGTGGCTCCGGATAGCGGCGGCCGGGAAAACTTGGCGCCGTTGCTCGTGCTGCGGAGTCACCAGCAATCTTGGGCACTCGCGGAAGGCGGGATGCCCGAACAAGGG
>JAJYKO010000147.1 GCA_021788565.1 Chloroflexota bacterium | reverse complement strand
CCGTCCCTCGCTCCACCGCCAGAAGGGCCGTGAGACCGGCGACGGGTAGGGTTGCGGCCTGAACGAATGAAACCCCTTCGGGTAGTTGTGCCAGGGCATCGGCCGGTACGGCCACCAGCTCAGCCCAAGCACCCGAGCGAACCACCCCCACCACACGGCTGCCCTGACGTGGGCCCGATCCATCGGCCGCAGCCTGCTCGATCGTCCCCGCCACGTCCCAACCCAGCACGGCACCCTCTTGAGCCGACTGGGCCATATGCACCTCGCCCAGGTTCAGTGACGTCGCCGCAACTCGAACCAGGGCCTGGTTGGATCCCGGCGATGGAGCATCCACACTCTTCAGTGCCAGATGACCCGGCGCGCGAGGATCGACCACCGCTGCCTGCATCTTGTCCATAGTCTCACTCCTCATGTTGAAACAGATTCAAGACACCCGCCAAGGCTGAACTCGCTCTATCGTTTGCGACGCCGCGCGGCAGGCTCCAGCGCAGGGTTCTGCCAGCCCGAATCAGCGGGGTTGACGTTTGCCCCGGGTGGCACAATTTTGTCTATGCGATCGAGCAGGCCGGAGTCCAGGGCGACGTCGGCCGCGCCTAGCTGGGACTCGAGTTGCTCCATCGTGCGCGGGCCGACGATGGCGGCCGTCACCGCTGGATGGTTAATGACGAAGGCGAGAGCCATGTGGATGAGAGACATTCCCGCTTCGTCTGCCAGCGCCCCCAGCGCGTCTGCGGCTTCGAGTTTGCGCTGATTACCGGGTACCGAGAGATCGTATCGCTCGGGTAGCCTCGTCGCTCGAGTCGAGGTCGGCGGCGCGGCGCCCTGGCGCCACTTCCCCGACAGCCATCCGCCGGCGAGGGGGCTCCAGGGAATAACGCCCATGCCGTACTTCAGGCAGGTGGGCAATACTTCGGCCTCCACACCACGCGCCAGCAACGAGTAGGGCGGCTGCTCCGAGACGAAGCGCGTGAGGCAACGGTCCTGCGCCGTCCACTGCGCCTCGACGATTCGGGAGGCTGGGAAGGTGGAGGATCCGGCGTAAAGGATCTTGCCCGCCTTCACGAGGTCGCTCAAGGCGCCCAACGTTTCGGTGATATCGGTGTCGGGAGACGGGCGGTGAATCTGATACAGGTCGATCCAATCGGTGTTCAGACGGCGAAGCGACGCTTCGACCTCCCGAACGATCCAGCGGCGGGAGTTGCCCTGCTGGTTGGGATCGTCACCCATCGCCCCGTGGACCTTGGTTGCTAGCACGACGTGCTGCCGACGGCCACCCGCCAGTGCCTTGCCGACTATCTCTTCTGACTCGCCCCGAGAATAGACGTCGGCGGTGTCGATGAAGTTGATGCCCGCGTCAAGTGCGCGGTGGATTATCCGAATGCTGTCGTCGTGGTCTGGGTTGCCCCACTGGCCAAACATCATAGCCCCCAGGCATAGTGGACTCACACGTACGCCGGTTCGGCCGAGGGTACGATATTCCATCTGCTCCAATCCTCCTGCTCAAAACTTCGCGAAAGGTCATGCGCTAGCTGCAGACGAGCGAACTGCGCCCCAGCAGAATCCAGGCCCGTTCCCCCTTGGCAGTGACTGCACGGAAACGCTTGCTCCGTGTGTACAATAGCCGCGCACATACTTAGAATGCCTATCGATTCTTGTAGGGGCGGCCGACCCTGGCCGCCCGCGGACCGGCAGGGAGTGACGCGAGCGAGCGCAGCGCCAGCCGGCCCCTACAGGTATTGTTAGGGACACTTGATCCAGGAGGAGAACATGCGAATCGATCGCTCGAAGGAAGAGATCGCCCGCGACATGCTGGATGCTGCAGCGAGGATCTGGGGCCCCGAACACGCGGAGGCTCTGCACTCAGAAATCGACGGCTGCGCGGACCACCTGTCGCGCATAGGCAGGTACGTGCTGCCGCTGGACGACGACGAGCCGGACTTCCTGGTCGCACCGTGCTCCGGCGTGGAGGTGGAGTGATGGAATTGCACGAGCTAACCGTGACGCAGGTGGCCGAGCAGATCCGCCGGCGTGAGCTGTCCCCAGTCGAACTGGTGGAGGCGCTGCTGAAACGCATCGACGCACTGGAACCTCAGATCCTGGCATGGGAGACCGTGGACCGGGAAGGCGCCATCGCCGCAGTGCGGAAGTGCGAGGCAGCAGCCGGCAAGGATGACGCGGGCCCCCTCCTGGGCGTGCCTCTTGGCGTGAAGGACATCTTCTACACCGCCGGACTGCGCACCACCAGCGGCTCCCCTCTGTACAAAGACTTCGTGCCCGATCACGACGCAACTTCCGTGGCCCGGCTTCGCAAGGCCGGAGCCGTGATCCTGGGGAAAACGGTGACGGTGCAGTTCGCCCACTTCGATCCACCACGCACTCGGAATCCGTGGAATCAAGAGCGCACGCCGGGAGGCTCCAGCTCGGGCTCGGCCGCGGGTGTGGCGGCGCGGATGATGCCGGCAGCCCTTGGCAGCCAGACCGGCGGCTCGGTGGTGAGGCCGGCAGCATATTGCGGCGTTGTGGGCCTCAAACCCAGCTACGGAAGGGTCAGCCGTTACGGGGTGATGCCGGCCAGCTGGAGCCTGGATCACATCGGTGTCCTGGCCAGGAGCGTGGAGGACGCAGGGCTTCTGCTCCAGCTTATGGCCGGCCACGATCCAAAGGATCCAGCCTCTGCGCGCACAGCCGTGGGAGACTTCGTGGGAGCTGCCAGGCGCAAAAAGAAAGCGCCTACCGTCGGGTTCGTGCCCGACTACCTGGAGAACGCCCAACCAGAAGTAGCCGAACATGTGCGGGGGATGGCCGCCAAATTCGAGCGAGACGGGGCCAGCGTGCGGGAGGTCCACTTCCCTGTGCCCATGCAGGACCTGCTGGCCATTCGGGCGGTCATCGGGGAGGTCGAGGCGGCTGGGCTGCACGCGTACAACCTGAGGGACCATCCGGAGGGCTACTCTCCTGCCATTCAGGCCGAGGCGGAAGTGGGGCAGCTGGTTCCGGGTTTCGCCTACATCCACGCGCAGCGGCTCCGGCGGCATCTACGGCCTCAGGTGGAGCGGATGCTGGACGGCATCGACGTGCTGCTGATGCCAAGCACCTCGGACGTCGCCCCGGACCCCAGCACAACGGGGCGCAACCACTTCCAGGCACCCTGGTCGCTGTTCGGCTTCCCATCCATCTCCCTGCCCAGCGGCCTAAGCCGAGAGCGGCTGCCCCTGGCCGTGCAGCTAGTGGCTGCCCCCTTCCGGGAGGAGACCTTGCTCACCGCGGCGGCCTGGGTCGAGGCCGAATTGGGGCCGATGCCGAGCCCAATATCGTAAGGACTGAGGACTGAGATCCTGCGTGAGGTGATCGAGATGTCAGAGAGCCAGGGTGGCGCAGCATTACCGGTGCTCAGCTACAGGCCAGAGAAGGATCGGCCTACGAGGCCCGTTAAGGTGCTGCTGGTCCAGAACGGTCCGGCCACACTGGACAAGGGACGGAACGTGTCCAGCATGGCGGAGTGGATGCGGACAGGGCTGGACGCGTTCGCTGCCGACTTCGTGGTCTTCTCAGAGCTTTCTACCACGATGTATTTCTGCGGTACCAACGATGCCTCCTGGATGGAACAGGCCGAGCCCATTCCCGGTCCGACGACGGAGACCTTTTCGAGGCTCGCCGCGGAGTACGGAGTAAACGTGGTGCTGCCCATCTACGAGAGAGGCCCGAGGGCCGGCGAGTTCCACAACAGCGCCGTCATCCTGGACCGGCGCGGCGAGATCATCTCCGGCGAACTGCCGGACGGCACGAAGGTGAACTCGTACCGCAAGACCCATCTACCCCACTACTCCACCGGCCAGGTTTCGACCAACGAGAAGTACTTCTTCCGGCCAGGCCCGGGCCTCCCCGTCTTCAGGACAGACGTCGGTACTGTGGGCTGCCTGATCTGCTACGACCGATCGTTCCCAGAAGCGTGGAGGGTGTTGTCGCTCTCGGGAGCAGAGATCGTCTTCGTTCCGGCAGCCTCCGCGCCAGCGCGCCGCGCCGGAACCTTCACCGCGGAACTGCAGGCCGCCGCCGTGCAGAACGGGTTATTCGTTGTAGCGGTGAACAAGGGCGGTCCCGAGATACTGGAGGCTGAGAGGCTCTTCTTTGGAATGAGCTGCGTCATCCATCCCGAAAGCACGGTGCTGGCCCAGTGTCCTGCTCACGAGGGGCCCGTGCTGCTTCGGGCCGAGTTCGACCTTGACGACATAGCGGAATACGGAAGGAAGTACTACTACGCACGGGATCGTCGTCCGGAACTGTACGGCATCGTGTCGCGCATGGCTTGAGTTCATCGTGTGCTGCCGTCGGTAGAACGCCAGCGTTAGGGAGATCGCCCGCGCCAAGCTTCCAAATCGCGGGTGACGCAGCGCTAGTTCATCGGCACCCGCAGGGTTACTGAGGTCCCGCGGCCGGGGAGGGAGGAGACGTCCAGGCTGGCGCCGATCTGCTGAGCACGAGCCCGCATACCCGCCAGACCGAAGTGTTTGGGATCCAGGCTCCTCACCATCTCTGGCTCGAACCCCTTGCCATTGTCGGAGATGGTGACTTCCAGGTAACCCTCCTGATCCACAGCACGCACTCGCGCCTGTGTCGCCTGGGCGTGCTTCACGACGTTCTGCAAGGCCTCCTGGATGACGCGGAACACAGCGGTATCGTGGGAAGGGGGTAGCATGGCCGTAGACTGCCAGTCGATGAAGATCTCCATGCCAAAGCGGTGGGCCAACCTCTGGCAGTGGCTCTCCACGGCCGGACCGACTCCCTGCTGGGCGAGAGCGGGAGGGCGCAGGTCGTACATGAAGCGACGCACCTCGCCCACGGCCAGCCTCAGGTCCTTCTGAATCGTGTCTATCTCGTCCCTGGCACGGCCCGGATCACGAATGGCCAGCTTCGATATGTACTCCAGTTGGAGGGCCACATTGGCAAGGATCTGCGCCGGCCCATCGTGGATCTCCCGGGCCAGCCGGGATCGCTCCTCCTCCTGCGCCTGGATGGCAACAGTTTCCAGGGAGGTTGCGGACTCCTGAAGTGAGGGATTCAGCCGCACCGACTTTCCCTGGAGGGCGTCGTCGGCATCATTCAGGTAGGAAATGGCGGCCGATAGACGGTTAATAACGCTATCGAACTCCTCCGCGGCGCGTTGCAGCTGCTTTGCCTGCTGCCTGCTGGCAGGCAGTTCTCCTCGCCTTTCGATCGAGGCTGAGGCAAGTCCGTCGAGCTCGGCGAGGATGCCATGGTAGTCGCTCTGGGATGCGGACAGCAGGCCACGAAGGTCGCTACGGCAGCCGTCGACCCGGGATCGGGCATCCTGGATGGTCCTGTCAGGGGAGAAAGCAGCATCCTCGTGGATCATATCCGCAGCTTACCCTCCGTCGGGAAACGAGTCAAGATCGACGCACGGCTCAGACGCGAAGCCAGACCCCCGAGGTCTATAAGACCTCGGGGGTCTGCTCAGAGCTACCCTATCGCCTCCCGATAGATCCGCTCAACGACCTCACGAGTCACCTTCACGGGGTTTATCGCGATGTTCCCGCTCTTGAAGGTGTCCTCGATCATGGCATCCAGGTGCTCGTGGGTGACTCCCAGCTCCTTGAAGGTCTCGGGGATACCCACGTCCTTGGACAGCTCCCTCACCGCCTTCGGTGCCAGCCGAGCGGCCTCCATGGTGGTCAGTCCCATGGTGTCCTCACCCATCGCCTCGGCTATGTCAGCGAACCGCTGGGGATTACCAATCAGGTTGAAGTCCATCACGTATGGCAGCAGGACGGCGTTCGCCACCCCATGGGGCACACCATGGAAACCGCTGACCGGGTGGCTCATGGAGTGGACGATAGTCACGCGGGTGTTGGCGAAGCCCATCCCCGCGATGGTGCTGGCCAGCACCATGTTGGACATGGCCTCCAGGTTCTGGTTGGCCACGGCCGGCCTGAGCCAGTCGGAGATCATGGACATGGCTTTCAGGTCCAGGGCGTCGCTTATGGGGTTGGTGTTCAGGTTGGTGTAGGACTCAGCGGCGTGGCAGAAGGCGTCCATGCCGGTGGAGGCGACTACCTTGCCAGGCAGCTTCGTCAGGAGGCTGCCATCGATCAGCGACACCGCGGGGTAGAGGTAGCTGTGCATAACAGGGAACTTGTAGTGAGTCTCGGAGTCGGTAATGACTCCCGTGGGGGTCACCTCAGCTCCGGTCCCGCAGGTGGTGGGGATGGCAAGCATCGGGGGGATCCGGTTGGGGAATTTGCCCACCCCTTCCATAGCTCGGACGTCCATGCCCGGGTTGTTGAGAACCGCCCCCGCTACCTTGGCGGTGTCCATGGAGCTGCCGCCGCCGATGCCGAGCAGGCAGTCACAACCCTCGGCCTTGTACATGGCCGCGGCCGCGAGCACGCACTTGATGCTGGGATTCGGCTCTACATCGCTGTAGATGGTGTATCCCACCCCCGCTGCCTGAAGGCTCTCAATAATGCCGGTGAGCACTCCCGCCCCTTCGACGCCCTTGTCGGTCACGATCAACACCTTGCTGCCGCCCAGCTTCTTCAGCTCGGCGCCGGCCGTCCGTGCGCACCCCGGCCCGACGACCAACCTGCCGGGCATTTCCCAATTGAAGACCCTGTTGAGATCCATGCTCCCTATCCTCCTCGTAGTAGCTATCAGCTATCAGTCGTCAGCTATTGGTCCTCAGTCCTACGTCCTGCGCCCTCCACTCAGAACCCAGAACCCAGAACCCAGAACCCAGAACTCAGAACTCAGAACCCTAAGCATCGCTATCCGATACGATATTTCTCCAGCTTGGCCTCGTCCAGGTCCATCCCGAGGCCCGGCCGCTGTGGCACCGCGAGGTAGCCGTTCTCCGGCACGAGCGGCTCCTTCACCACTTCGTCGAACACCATGATATCCAGGTCGCGCAGGAAGTACTCGGCCATCAAGCCGTTAGGAATGGAGGCCATCAGGTGCACGTGGACGTCGTGGAAGTAGTGGGAGGACACCGGCAGATCGTAGGTGGAGGCGAGGGCTGCTACCTTCATCCACTCGCTCACCCCGCCGACCACGGCTACGTCCGGTTGCAGGATGTCCGCCGCCCTGTGCTCGATCAGATCGCGGAAGCCCCAGCGGGTGCACTCCTGTTCTCCGGTAGCAACGGGCGTCTCAAAACTCGCCGCCAGATCCGCACCGCCCCTGAAGTTGTCCGGCAGCACCGGTTCCTCGAACCAGCCAATACCGTACTCCTCGAAGGCCCGCATGATCTTGCGCGCGTAGGTGAGGTCGTTCCAGGCGCAGTTGGCATCCACCATGATCTGTACCCCATCCCCGACGGTACCTCGGAGGACCTTGAGCCGCTCGACCTCTTCCTTGAAAGAGAGCGCACCTACCTTCACCTTGATCGCACCTACCCCGAGCCGTTCGACGACACCTGCCATTTCGCTGGCCATCTCCTGGAAGCTCTCGCCCTGCCGGTAGTAGCCGCCGCTGGCGTAGACCGGGATTCGGGCTGCTGAGCTGCCAAGAAGCCTCGCCAGCGGGAGGCCCAGGGCCTTGCCCTTGATGTCCCAGAGGGAGATGTCGATGGTGCTGAGAGCCCTGATTACCGCTCCCTTACGTCCGACCATCAGTGTTGCCCTGTACATCTTGTCCCATAGCCGCTCCGTATCGAATGGGTCGGCGCCCAGGACGAGTGGCCTCAGGGTATCCCTGACGGCACTCAAAACGACGGCCCCGCCTAGGGTGTAAGCAGAGCCCACGATCCCTTCATCGGTCCGCACGCGGGTGACCACGTACTCTCTGGAGGTGACCGTCCGGTTAGACATCGAGGTGGGCTTGCGCAGGGGGATGGCGATCAGGAGAACTTCGACGTCGGTAATCTTCATCTCAGGCTCCCATCAGCGAAGACTGCTGGCAAGTAGCAACGGGCCTGAGCATATCCCGCGACGAATTCCGTGTCAATTCGCGGCTGCGTTGCGCAAGGGAATCCAAACGCCGATGATATAATGGCGTCCACACTCCACCTTCGTGAGAGGCGCCCATGAACCTGCCCCAGGTCGTCGATTCCTTCCTCGCCTCCGAGTTCTCCGCGGGCGTGACCGCCCACCGCCGAATACCGGCCCGCGAGGCCGTATACGCCCCGTTCCCTCAGGGCACCGATCCCAGGCTGGTCTCGGTGCTGCGAGGACGCGGGGTGCAGGCGCTCTACTCACACCAGGCAGAAGCCGTGGCCCACGTCCAGGCAGGACACAACGTGGTAGTGGTCACACCCACGGCCTCGGGCAAGACCCTCTGCTACAACGCGCCGGTGCTGGACGCGATCCTGAAGAACCCCGAGGCACGGGCACTCTACCTCTTCCCTACCAAGGCCCTCTCCCAGGACCAGCTCGCCGAGCTTCACGGGTTGGTCGAGGCGCTGGAGGTGGACATCAAGACCTACACCTACGACGGCGATACGCCGGCCACGGCACGCCGCGCGGTCCGCTCCGCGGGCCATATCGTCGTCACCAACCCGGACATGCTCCACGCCGGCATCCTGCCTCATCACTCGAAGTGGGTAAAACTGTTCGAGAACCTGCGCTTCGTGGTGGTGGACGAACTCCATACCTACAGGGGCGTCTTCGGAAGTCATCTGGGAAACCTGCTTCGTCGCCTCAAGCGGATCTGCCAGCACTACGGCTCCAACCCTCAGTTCATATGCTCCTCTGCTACCATCGCCAATCCTAAGGAACTGGCCGAGCGGCTGCTGGAGGAGCCGGTGGCACTGGTGGACAGGAGCGGAGCCCCCTCCGGTGCCCGAGACGTGGTGTTCTACAACCCGCCGGTCCTGAACCGCCAGCTTGGCATCCGCCGCAGCGCCCTGTTGGAGGCGAGGCGCATCGCGGAGCAGTTCCTGATCCCCAACGACGTGCAGACGATCCTTTTCGGTCGCAGCCGGATCACGGTGGAGGTGCTGCTTACCTACATGAAGGAAGCCGCTGTTCGGCGCCGGAAGCCCGAGTGGTCGGTCCAGGGCTATCGGGGTGGGTACCTGCCCAACGAGCGGCGGGCGATCGAGCGCGGCATCCGCGATGGCTCTGTTCGGACGGTGGTGAGCACCAACGCCCTGGAGCTAGGGATCGACATCGGGGGGCTGGAGGCGAGCGTCCTAGTAGGGTACCCCGGCACCATCGCCAGCAGCTGGCAGCAGATGGGTCGGGCGGGTCGAAGGCGGGGACAGGCACTCTCGCTTTTCCTGGCGACCAGTGACCCTCTGGACCAGTTTATCGTGAACCACCCGGACTACTTCTTCGGGCAATCG
>JAJYKO010000146.1 GCA_021788565.1 Chloroflexota bacterium | reverse complement strand
CGCTCACGCCCCCTCCCAGGTGACGATGCAAGGCATCGACCAGGGCCAGTCTGCGCCGGCTGTACAGGTCGCGCATTCTTCTCAAGTGCCGATCGAAGTGGCCGTCACGAAGAAAATCCGCCAGAACCTGCTGCTCCAGGATCGGAGTCTGCCGATCGGTCAACTCTTTCGCCTCCTCCAGAGGCTCGACCAGGTCTGGAGGTAGGACTGCGTACCCGACCCTGAGGGAGGGGAACAGCACCTTCGAGAAACTGCCAAGATACACCACGACGCCATTGTCATCCAAACCTTGGAGCGAAGCCAGGGGCCGTCCCTCAAACCTCAGCTCGCTATCGTAGTCGTCCTCAATCACGAGACCACCCTCGGTCCGCGCCCAACTCAGCAGCGAAAGCCTCTTTGGCAAGCTCAACGTTACACCGGTGGGAAACTGGTGAGACGGTGCAACCAGAACCAGTCTGGCCCCGCTTCCGAGCAGCTTCTCGACGGCGACGCCGTCCTGTTCCACAGGAATGGGGACAAGTTCTGCCTTGTAAGAAGCGAAGACCTGCCGCGCGGCGGCGTAGCCGGGGTTTTCCACGGCCACTCGGTCACCAGGTTCTAGCAGAATCCTGGCCAGGAGGTCCAGGGCTTGCTGCGTACCGTTGACGATCACCACCTGCCTGGAACTGCACCTCACGGCGCGGGAGCGCGCCAGGTAGCGCGAGACCTCGATCCTCAGGGGCGCATAACCCCCCGGGTCGCCGTAGTCCATGGACTCGCGCCACGAGTCTCTCCATTGGCGCGCCAGCAGACGCCGCCACACCTCCCGCGGGAAAAGATCCCAGGCGCCCTGGCCGGGATGAAAGTCATACGGGAGGTCACGCCTCCCACGAAACTCGCGCTCGACCCCCTTGGCGACGGGTTGAGCCAGTGCTCGCGCCCCGGACGAAAGGCTTGGCTGTGAGACCGGGTGGTTCTGGCGAGTACGATGCATGCCAGTGATGCGTCCGCCCTCGGGAACTGCGAGAGCTACGTAGGTTCCAGAGCCGCGACGTCCGGCCAGGTAGCCCTCCACCTCCAACTCGTCGTACGCCTGAGAAACCGTCGTTCTCGAGACGCTCAGCCGCTTCGAAAGAACGCGCGTGGATGGGACCTTCTGACCCGGACCGAGCCGCCCCGAGAGGATGGCATCACGCAGCCCGTCGTGCAGCTGACGGTGCAGCGGCAGCGACAGCGACTCATCCAGGGTGACCACGAGCTCCATAAGTTGTTGCGCCTCTCTGCCCTACTCCGCGATGCTCGCCCAAGTGGTCTGCTATTATCGCACAGAAGTGGCCCTTGCGGTAGTCCACTTCAGGAGGTAAGGTAGTCTTAGAGTTTAGCGACCGTGCCTCTCGTCAAATGCGTGGTGGCACACTATTTCGAGGAGGGATCGAGTGGACCAGTCAACCTGGACCGTCAAGAAGGGACTTGCCCAGATGCTCAAGGGCGGCGTGATCATGGACGTCGTGACACCTGAGCACGCCAAGATAGCCGAGGACGCGGGCGCTTGTGCCGTCATGGCGCTGGAGAGGGTGCCGGCGGACATCCGCGCGGCCGGCGGCGTTGCGCGAATGAGCGATCCGGAGGTCATAGTCCGGATTATGGAAGCCGTCAGCATCCCCGTTATGGCCAAGTGCCGAATCGGGCACTTCGTGGAAGCGCAGGTGCTGGAAGCCCTTGGCATCGACTACATAGACGAGAGCGAGGTGCTCACCCCCGCGGACGAGTCGCATCACGTGAACAAGCATTCCTTCAAAGTGCCGTTCGTCTGCGGCTGCCGGAACCTTGGAGAGGCGCTACGCAGGATAGGCGAGGGCGCGGCGATGATCCGCACCAAGGGTGAGGCCGGCACCGGAAACATCGTCGAGGCTGTGCGCCATGCCCGAACTGTCATGGATGAGATCCGCAGGCTGCACAGCATGCCCGAGGAAGAGTTGATGGCCGCCGCGAAGGAGTTGCAGGCCCCGTACGAACTGGTGGCGGAAGTCGCCCACGCCGGCAAGCTGCCCGTCGTGAACTTCGCTGCCGGCGGCATCGCCACGCCCGCCGATGCGGCTCTCATGATGCAACTCGGAGTGGATGGTGTGTTCGTTGGATCCGGCATCTTCAAGTCCGAGGATCCGGCGAAGCGCGCCGCCGCCATCGTGAAGGCCACGACCCACTACAACGACGCGAAAATCATCGCGGACGTGTCGAGGGGTCTAGGCTTGGCCATGCCCGGCATCGAGCTTTCCACGTTGAAGCAGGAAGAGTTATTGGCATCCAGGGGGTGGTAGGCATGGCGCGCGTAGGCATCCTGGCGCTTCAGGGCGCGTTCATCGAACACGTGCGTGCCTTCGAGCGGGTGGGAGCAGAGGCTGTGGAGGTAAGGCTTCCAGAGCAGCTGCGTGGCCTGGACGGGCTGGTCATCCCGGGGGGCGAAAGCACCACCATGAGCCTGCTCATGGACATTTACGGCCTCAGAGAACCGGTGCTGGAGCTCGCTCGCGCGGGAGTACCCATTTGGGGGACGTGTGCGGGTATGATCCTCCTGGCGAAGGATGTCCACGACACTCGGGTCCGTCCCCTCGAGTTGATGGACCTGAAGGTGCTGCGCAACGCCTTCGGACGGCAGGTGGACAGCTTTGAAGCGGACCTGCGGGTTCCGGCGCTAGGAGAGAAGCCGTTCCCTGCGGTGTTCATCAGGGCGCCCATCGTGGAAGGAGCGGGGGACGGAGTGGAGGTGCTGGCGCGGCTGCCCGACGGTCGTATCGTCGCCGCCAGGCAAGGACAGTTCCTCGCGACCGCCTTCCATCCGGAACTGACCAGCGATACGCGCTTCCATCAATTTTTGCTGGACATGGCTGATCGGAAGAACTAAAGCAAAGCGGCGACCAAACCCGCGGGGTCTTTGGCCCGTGATCCTGAACTGGCGCGCCGCGATCCCCGAGACCCCGCGGGTTTCATCCTGCCTTTGGTTTAGGTTCTCCGTGACTCCGTGGTTCAGCTGTTCCCGGTCTTGACCCGGACCTGGGGGAACAGGGCGCGGTCGAACTCGTCCGCGCGCCCCGGTCCGAGAGTCTCCAAGTAATCGAGGAATCGAGTGGCATCTGCCACCAGGCCTGACACGTCTACCCCCTGGCAGGCAGGTTCAAACCACCGCAGCTTGTCCAGTCCCCCTTCTATCTTGGAGACCGCTCCTCGATAGTTGCCGCGCGTCAGGTGGTAGAGTCCTACTCCCACCAGCAGTATTCCGTGGTATAGATACCTGACGTCGTCCGGCTCGGCGCGCCAGAGATCCTCCAGGGTCTCGTGCTGCTCGAAGAACTCGCCCCGATTGAACTGGGCGATGCCCCGCAGCAGTTCGGGCGGAGGCGGCTCCGCGCCGCGGGCTGTCACGTACGGCCCGTGCCATCGCTTGGGTATCACCGTCCGCCGCTCCGGGGCGCCGCCTTCAGAACCACCGGTGTAGGCGGCGATCAGTGTAACCTTGTCTCCTTCGGCCAGATTCGTATCCAGGCCTTTGAGAAACTCGATCAGCTGATCGTTGATCACGCCCAGCGCGGGGTAGCGCATCTCGTTTCGATCCATGTCGAACACCACCCGGGCAAAAGCAGGGTCAGCCTCTGAAAGCTCTCTCAGAAGGTCCCGAAGCGTCGCACCCTTCATGTGATGCTCGAAGGTCACCCTGCCGGTGACCTCCGGGCGTATCGCCGTGCTGAGCCAAGGCAGAATCTCGATCCTGACAAGCATTGCCGGACTCCGTCAGAATAGTCGGGGGTCGTCTGACTGCGAGGTTCCTCGATTCCGGTCGAACAGTGACCTTGTCTCGTCATCCCCGCGCAAGCGGGGATCCATGCTCCTGGATGCCCGCCTTCGCGGGCATGACGTAGCCGGCAGGCGCACAACACCTGAGGAATGACGCGTTACGCGACCGGCGGCAGGTTCACCTCGCTGGCCTCGCCTATGCGGACGAGGTCCTTCCAGACCCCTGCGGCCACAGGCACGCCGTTCTTCAGCCGGTCCTCACGCTTCAGCCACTCGGGCTCACCTGGCACGTACACCCTCTCCGAGCCCTTCGCCAACTCCGAGGAGTGCATCGCCTGGACCGCCTCGTCCATCTTCGCCTTGAAATCCGCCGGGTCCATGAACGCCTTGATATCGATGGCCTGGAAGTAGTGGCCGATGTTGAGGTTGGGCTTGATGCCGTCCTCGAAGATGGGCATGTGGGTGGCGAAGCCGGCGCCGTTGAGCAACCCGCCCAGCACCATCACCACGAAGGCCATGCTGTACCCCTTGTAGCCCCCAACGGGCTGCACCAGTCCGGAGTAGCCTTCCACGGGATCGGTAGTGGGCTCGCCGAACTTGTTCAGGGCCCAGGTTGGGGGAATCGAGCCTCCGGTCTTCACCGCATGCGCGATCTTTCCTCGGGCAACAACGCTCTGAGCCATGTCCAGCACCACGGGGCGCTCCTTGCCAGCCGGCATTGCTACACCGATGGGGTTATTGCCCAGCAGCTTGCTGATGCCGCCGGTCGGAGCCATGATGTTCGTACCGCCGACCGTGGCCGCAACGCCGATCATGTCGTGCTGGAGAGCCATCTGCGCGTAGTAAGCGCAGGTGCCGAAGTGATTGCTCATCCGCACGCCAACGTAGCTGATGCCGACGTTCTTGGCCTTCTCGATAGCCAACCGCATAGCCTTTACCCCGACTACCTGTCCGGCGCCATCGTCACCATCAACCAGTGCCGTACCCGGGGTTTCGCGCACAACCTGGACGTTCGGCCGTGGGTTCATTCCTCCAGCCTTGAGCCGGTTGGTGTACGGCTCAACCCTGATAACTCCGTGGGAGTAGACGCCTCGAAGATCGGCCTCGACCAGATGATCGGCCACGACGAATGCATCGTCGTGCGGCATCCCGTGTGCCTCGAAGATCTTGGTCACGAAATCGCGAAGGGAATTGGGCATGACCACAACGCCTGATGCCTCAGCTGCCACTGGCCAGTACTCCTTCCTATGTTGCGCTATGCAAGAACGGCCTAAGGCTCTATCGACAACCCACCACCAAAACACCAAGAACACTAAGGCTTATTTACGTTAAGCCCTGGTGTCCCTTCGTGATCTTGGTTGTCGCACGGGTTCTAAGCCCAGATGTCGGGGATCACTGCGGCAAGGCCAAGCTTCTCCAGGGTTTCGGGCAGGGGGCGACCGGTGGGGAACTCCCACCCCATCAACTCGTAGTACAGCTCCCTCATCTCGTCCCAGTGCTCCTTGATGTCCTTGCCTGCCATCGGCCCATCCACAGGCACCGACCCATACCGCTTCGAGGGACGCTCCAGCTCGGTCGTCAGGCCGCACCTCAGGTTGTACACCCTCAGAAGGTTGCTGACCCGCCTGCCAACTCCCAGCGCCTCCTCCCCGCTGAAATCCTCCCAGCCGGTGGCCGCCTCCACCGCCTTCCCCAGCCCCTCCATCGAGGTTCGGCTGGTGAACCGGCAGATCCCCAGGCAGTCCTCGAACATCATCCGCCCGTTGTGCTTGCCCAACTGCTCGGCGATGTCCTCCCAGTTGTGCAGGTCAGGGTTCGCCTTGGCACCCTGCTCCTCGGGCATCCACGCGGGCCCCACCTCCATCGTCCCTGTGTCCGCTACCGAGGTGTCCACCATCTCCACCCACCGGCTCCGATGGTCGTGGCCACGAGGCGAGTTCCCCTTCTCTATGTATATCGCTAGCTCCTGGCTTCCGCGGCCAAGCTTCTGCGAGGCCCGCTTCACCCCCTCAGCCAGCAGGTCGCCTATCCCTTCCCTCACGGCTATCTTGCCCAGCATCGCTCGGATAGCCTCGACGTTCCCCCAGGTCATCTCCAGCCCGCCGGTGTCCTCCTTGGTGAGGATCCCGCGCTCGTAGCACTCGATCACCCAGCCAAGCAGCCACCCGGCCTCGTTGGTGTCCACCCCTAGCCGGTCCACCTCCTTGGAAAGCACGGCCGCTCCAGCGGGATCAGTGTTCCCCACCTGGGGTCCCCACGCCGCCCACTGCTCGTACTCCGGCTCCTCGGTCTGGAAACCGTCGTACTTTCCCCCCTTGATGGTCACCATGTGCAGGTGCTTCGTCCGGCACGACCAGCAGGGCATCGGCTTCAATTCCCACTCCCGCTGGTACTGCTCCCTCGTGAAGGCCCCTGCCTCGGGAAACAGGTTCGTCGTGTAGTTCTTGACCGGCAACACCCCAGTCTTTTCCATCCCAACGAAGGAGTTCTGGGTCCCCCACTCGTAGGTGTTCTTTCCAACGGGACTCGCCAGGATGTCGGCGATTATCATGTTCGCCCTCTCCTTCAGCGCCCTATCGTCGGCCACCGCAACTCTCTTGCCCCGCTCGGCCACGAACGCCTTCAGCCGCTTGGATCCCATTACTGCTCCGGACCCGTTATGCCCCGCCACGTGCCCTCTGTCCCCAGAGATCGCCGCGAAGCGCACCCGGTGCTCGCCTGCCGGCCCAACCCCCATCACGCTCAACTGTCGCTCAGATTTGCCGAGCTCCTCGGCTATCCTGTCCTGCATCTCGTACGTGTCCAGCCCCAGGAGGTGCTCGGCGTCCCTGAGCTCCGCCACTCCATCATGAAGGTACAGGTACACCCACTTCGGGGACTGCCCCTGGACGATGACGGCGTCGAACCCCGCGAACTTCATGTAGGCACCCATGAAGCCGTTAGCCTGGGTAGTGGTAGCCCCGTCTGTCATCGCCCCCTTGGTCACGAAGGCGATGTTGCCGGTGCCCATGATCGACGTCCCACCCAGGGGGCCCGTGGCCATGACGAGGCGGTTCTCGGGATCGGACCAGCTCACCGATGGCGGGACTTCGTCGTACAGGATCTTCACCCCCACCCCATTGCCGCCTACCCACTTCCGCAAACTCGCGGAGTCCCACCTCTCCTCGCTCAGCCTACCGGTGCTCAGGTCGACTCTCAGGAATTTGCCGGCGTATCCAGACGGGAAAAACGTTTCCTCGGCCATTGTCTCCTCCCACGTGAGATGACATTCTCACCGCCGAAGCCCGGCGGGCTGTTCGTCTGCAGGTGAAGCGTTCGCGCCTAAGAGAGACCCCTGCCCAGGCGACTCGGCTGCACAAGGGCCCGGCCACAGGGCACATCGTCGGGCCACGCCGGTCGCGAGGGTAGTATATGAAGCGATTCGCCTGGACGCAACCGGACCGCATGTAAGGTCGAACCGCGGTTGGCTGCGGCCTTTCTACCTGTCGGGGGTCTTCCCTACCGAACCAACACCGGCTCTCGCTCGCCTTCAGCTCGACCTTCTGGCACGGACGGATGCGTTGTAGTGAATCGAATCATGACGACTTCCGGAGCGTTGCGGAACCGCATCGGGATTCCGGACATACCTACGCCAGAGGTCACGTAAAGCGGGTTCCCGTTCACCATGAACAGCCCCTTGCCGTACTTGGTCCTGGCGTGGGCGTTGTACATCATAGTGGCCAGTATGGGGACGCGGATCTGTCCCGCGTGGGAGTGACCAGCCAGGCTTAGTTGGGCCTGCGCTGGGCGAAGACGCTCAGCCACCTCCGCGTAGTGGGTGAGCAGGATTCTCGGGAAGTCGTCCGGCCCCAGCGATCCTATGGCCGCGTTCAGGTCATCTCGAAGCGAGTAGCCATCATCCACTCCAGCAACCCAGAGGAGACCCGAAGACAGTTCCACTGGCATAGCCTCATTGTTCAGGACCACTATGCCCAGGTCCCTCAAGCCGTGGAGCAAGACTTCCAGATGACGCCTGCCATAAACGTGGTCGTGGTTGCCCAACACTGCCACCCTGGGCACATCGGTCCGCAGAGCCGACAGCAACTCGACTGCGGGGTTCGCCCCTTCACTGCTTCCGATGAAGTCTCCGGTGATCGCTACGAGATCGACATCGGCCTGGTTGCAGGCCCGGATGGCAGCGGAGATCGTGCCACGACGCCATCCTCGCCCCATGACGTGGAGGTCCGACATGTGGGCTAGCCTCAGACCCGCCATCTGCTCATGGCAACAGTTGGCCGTCACCTCAATTGACCGAATACGCATGAGGTCGGGCTCGACAGTAAGCGCCTCGAGTGCGGCGAGCCCTACTCCCGCCGCGACGAGCCCTGCTCCCGCCGCGGCGATGGACACCGGAGAAAATGACATTGTCCGTGTAATATCCTTCAGCATTTGATTCCCAGATAAGCAAATAGTCTATTTTGCGTCGTATATCATCAGAACCAGATTCGCATCGCCAGTGCCAGACCTTCCTCGAAACCCTCCTCGAAACGGTTGACGTCAGAAAACACAGATCCTACCATTGTTGGCTGGGTGCCAGAGCAGCAGTGAGTATGACCGACGTTCGAGCGCACGTGTACATATCCGGTCGGGTCCAGGGAGTGGTCTTCCGCGAGTCTGCTCGCCGCGAGGCCGAGGCTCACGGGGTATCAGGCTGGGTGCGCAACCTCCCCGACGGTCGAGTGGAAGCGACATTCGAGGGCGAAGAGGCGGACGTACAGGAGCTCGTCCAGTGGTGTCACAGGGGCCCGAGCCGGGCGCGGGTCGATCACGTCCAGGTGGACTGGGAACCGTACGCGGCCGAATTCGACGATTTTCAGATCTATATCGGCTGGTCGTGGTGAGCGCTTTCAGCAACCCGCCCTCCGGTGATACAATCCTTCCAAGCTGCCAGTAGGAGTTCTAAGATTTCTCAACAACAGGAAAACGAGCCAACCCCCGTTAAGGACAAAATAAACTACCGTCGCCACAGGGGCGCTTGCCGCTTCTATCGCGAGAACTGGTCGTGTGAGTCCGAGCCCAACGGCTCCGGCGGGCAGCTCCTCTACCAAATCATCTGCCTCATGGACACCCCCCCAGTTACGGCCGAGGAGCAGTACAAGTGCTTGCATAGTCCCCACCACTGCTGGCGCCTAGAAGCAGCCGCGAGACGGAACGGGGACACCAGGGACGGTTGTCAGGACGCCAAGCGCGAGGAAGATGCAGCGCAGGAAACCCCCCAGGCAACCTGACGATGGGCTACCGCAGGAAGTCCTGCTCCGGGTCAACCCGAGGGAACCGCGAGCTTTCGATCGTCTCCCGCAATTCGTCCACGCTAGTCGTAGCGTTTCCGATCTTCCGCACCACCAGGCCCGCCGCGTAGTTGGCCAGTTGGGCAGCCTCTATGGGTCGCGCACCAGCCGCCAGAGCCACCGTCAGCACGGCAATGGCCGTGTCACCCGCGCCGGTAACGTCGAATACCTCACTTCGGTTGGCGACAGGGATGTGGACGTAAGGCCCC
>JAJYKO010000145.1 GCA_021788565.1 Chloroflexota bacterium | reverse complement strand
CAGGTATTCTTGCATCCCAACGGTGTGAATGGCCTCCTCACACGCAGCCATGTCCCGGCGCGTGGGTGTGGAGAACAGCTTGATGTGAGGAGTCCTGCCCATCAGAACGAACTCTCGCACTGTATACGGAAAGGCCCTTTCGTGGATCTGCGGTACATAGGAAACACGCTGCGCGATCTGCCCGGGGCTCAGTTGGCTGAGTCTTTCGCCGTCGAGGAATATCTCCCCGCTCTTCAGGCGCAAGAGTCCGGTCATGCATCGCAAGAGAGTGGACTTTCCGCAGCCGTTGGGACCAAACAGGCAGAACAGCTCACCCTTGTTGACCTCCAGATGGAGGTCTTCAAAGATGCTGGTGTGCGTGTATCCGTAGCTGGCGCCGATGACCTCCACTGCTTTCACGCTACCAGCCCTTCCCCTTCGTCCTTTTCAGCAGGTACACGAAGAATGGCGCCCCGATCAACGATGTGAGGATTCCCAACGGCAGTTCGGCTCCCGTAACATTCCTGGCGAGGTCGTCGATCAAGATCAGGAAACAGGCCCCCAGGGACATGCTCACAGGAATGAGGGCCCGGTTGTCATTACCTACCAGCATTCTGCCGATGTGGGGGATGACGAGCCCGACCCACCCGATTACGCCACTGACGCAGACGGCGCCGGCAGCAGCCATTGTAGCAAAGAAGATGACAAGGCCCTTATGCAGCGTGACGTCAACCCCGAGGGTCCTGGCTTCTTCGTCGCCCATGGACAGAACGTTGATTCTCCAGCGCAGGGCCGCCAGGCCCAGCAAGCCTGCCACCATCGGTATCCCGGCGAACGATAGGTCCTGAAAACTGGCAGAAGCCAGGCTGCCCATGAGCCAGAAGACAATGGCGGGCAACTGGTTGTATGGGTCTGCCACGTACTTCATCAGCGACAATAGGGAAGAAAAGATGGCGGAAACGATAACCCCACCCAAAACCAGCATGATAGTGGGAGTCGACCTGTACACGGTTCCTATTAGATAGGCGAGGCCAACGGCCAGCAGGCCGAAAGCGAAGGAAAAGAGATATGTAGTGGAGTGGTCGGCCGCCAAGAGGATCGCCAGCGCTGCGCCAAAGCCAGCCCCCGAACTCACCCCGAGGATGTTAGAGCTGACCAGCGGGTTACGAAAGAGTCCCTGAAAAGCGGCCCCGCTGGTCGCGAGGCTGGCTCCTACCAGGGCTCCCAGCAGTGCCCTGGACAGACGGATATCCCACAGGATAGTTATGTTCGCATCGGATATCTGTGGGGTTCTAATTCCGCTGACTTTGAACCACAAGACGTCGAAAATCTGCGTCACGGACAGCGGATACCTGCCGACGAACAACGAAGCATAGATGAAGACCAGAGGGGCAAACAGGAAAAGCAGCCCGAACAACCTCTGTCGCATTGCCCTTATGTGTATGAGCCTCATCGCCCCGCCAAATCGTGTGATGCGCTCTAGCACAAATAGCACATCTGATCCACAGTGTCAATTAACAAGCTCATCGTTCGAGCATTGACGGGGCTTTAGGCGGTTGCCTATCTCGCGAAGCCGTCCGCTCCCCAGGTACGCGATGTGCTCCAGGTTGAAGTACCGCTCCGGCGCACCGGACGTGAGCCGGATTGCTGACACTGCTGAAGGAAGTGCCGACGTGTCCCTCGAACGACGAATCGCGATAGCGGTCCTCTTTGGCGTAGCCGCGGCTCTTGTGAGCTACGTAGGCTTAGCCAGTCGCGGCTACCTTGCCTCCGATTTCGAATGGCCGCTTCGGGCCGCGCGGGCGCTGCTGGCAGGCCAGAATCCGTACCAGGTGATAGTTGGGGGCGGGGCCTATCCCTTCGACACTCCCTTCTACTACCCCCTCCCCGCCGCGCTGGTGGCCCTGCCGCTGGTCGGCCTCAACCCGTACGTGGCAGGGGCGCTCTTCTTCGGGATCTCGTCCGCGGCGATGGCGTTCGGTCTGAGCAACGGACCGGTGTGGCGGCTACTCATGTTCGCAACGCCCTCCTTCCTGGTGGCGGCCCAGGTTGCCCAGTGGTCGCCGCTGATGGTGGCGGCGGCACTCGTGCCGGCCCTCCAGGGGTTCGCCGTCTGCAAGCCTACCATCGGGTTTGGCGCCTTTCTGTTCCGACCGACGTTTAGGGGAATCCTGGGAGGCGCTGCCCTCTTCCTGATCTCCCTGGCCGTTCTGCCCGTGTGGCCCTTCTGGTGGCTGCATGTCACGCTGACATCTCTCGTTCCACACCCCGCTCCCCTGATGGTGCTACCGGGCTTTCTGCTCGTGCTCAGCATCCTGGCGTGGCGGAGTCGCGAGGGTCGCCTTCTCATCGCGATGTCGGTTCTGCCTCAGCTGCTGTTCTGGTACGACCAGATGCTGCTGTTTCTGATTCCGCGGACCGCTCGCCAGATGGCTGCGTTCGTTGGCGCCAGTTGGCTCGGGTACGGGGCGTGGTTTCTCGCGGTGACGTATCTACATGAGTGGGCGAACATGTATGGGACAGTCGATCTGGCCGCCCCTTTCGTGATAGTGACGGTGTACCTGCCAGCCCTGGACCTGGTCCTCATCCAATACCTTGAGGACCGCAAGATCCGAAAGGGCCAAGCTGTTCCCGATCCCACATCGACAAGCCGTTTGTCCTTGCCGCGGCGTTTGGTGGCGATCTGGCGGCACAGCGTGGACCATTAGCCTCACAGGATCCGAAATGCGATGTACCGCCGATCGTTCGCCGAAGTGCAGGCCGTTTGCCGAACGGACCGGTCAGTCGTCGGAGGCGATTCCAGGGACGGCAGTGCCATTCCTGGGAGGTGATTACACGCGCCATCGTCCACTGGCACCGGAAGGCCCTCCGGTAGTCGACCTCGTTCCGTCTGCATCGGCCCTGTCCTCCTTTTCGCCTCCACGCCGGCCGGGCGCACAACCGTGTGACCTGGTTCGACCGCCCAGCTCGAAGACCCGCTGTATATTGGCAGTCGGCCCCGCTCTGTGGAAGACATCTGCAACGGCAGTAGTTGGGCCGCCGGAGAACGGCTCTGCGATTCTCATTACCCGTTGCGCCCGCTAGCCTGTATCGTGGATCGAGCACCGGAAAATGATATGATGGTTCACGGAAGCCTGCTGTGCGTCAGAGACTGATAGCTGCGCGAGCGGCAGTAGCAACGAGAGGAAGGAAATGACGCCGAAGAGCGAAGCTGAAATCTACGACACCACCGTAATTGGCGCCGGACCTGTGGGTCTGTATGGTCTCTACTACACGTCGATGCGGGGCATGAAGGCAAAGATTGTGGACTCCTTGCCCCAGGTGGGCGGCCAACTCATGGCCCTCTATCCCGACAAGTACATCTACGACGTGCCCGGCTTCAAGAAAGTGCTGGCCAAGGACCTCATTCGCAACCTGACGGACCAGGCGTTACAGCACAACCCGGCGGTCCATGTAAACGAAAGGATCGTTTCGCTTACGAAAGGCGAGGACGGCGTCTTTAGACTGGTCAGCGAAGTGGGAAACCTCCACCTAAGCAAGACTATCGTGATCGCGGCAGGCATAGGCGCCTTCGTACCCAGGAAGCTCGACGTTCCAAAGATCGATGAGTTGGAAGGACGGGGAGTGCACTACTTCGTGCGCAACCTCAACGACTTCAGGGACAAGAGGGTACTCATCGTCGGAGGAGGCGACTCAGCCGTCGACTGGGCGCTCAACCTCCAGTCTGTAGCGAAGCAGGTTATGCTGATCCACAAATTCGATCAGTTCCAGGCCCACGAGCGGAGCGTCGAAGAGTTGAAGGGATCGTCCACGGACGTCAAGCTGTTTTACGAGCTTAAGACGATCCACGGCGAGGAGCACGTGGACGGCGTGACCATCTTCGAGAACCGAACAGGCAAGGAAGAGGAGTACAACATTGACGACCTCCTTATGAATATCGGCTTCGTGGCGAACCTGGGTCCGATCAAGAACTGGGGGCTGGAGATAGTTAAGAACAGTATCGCCGTGAACGCGCACATGGCGACCAACATCCCTGGCATCTTTGCAGCGGGCGATATAGTGGTGCACCCTGGCCACCTGAAGTTGATATCGGTTGGGGCCGGAGAAGCCGCCGTCGCCGTCAATAACGCCAAGAGCTACATGGACCCCACTGCCCGAGTCGAACCCGGCCATTCCAGCCATCGCGCCGGCTGAGTGAATTGAGCATATAGTTCACGATGAACGAGGGTCCCGGCGACTGCCGGGACCCTCGTGCTTGGGCCGATACTGACGGCTATTCTGCTCTTATACGGCTAGAAGCCGTTCCCGCCGCGGCCGTAGCCACGACCGGAGCCGCTGCCAAACCCGCCGCTAAAGCCACCGCCGAAACCGGAGCCCAGTTGAGGCGTCGTCGCCGCGGACTCGCTGACGCTGAAGCCCTGACCATTAGAGGTTAGGGCAGTCGGGGTTACAACGGCCCCGCCCCTGGAGCTGGCCATGGTAATCGGCTGCGCACCGGACTGCGCGATAGTGACGGTCTTCCCGTTCTCGACGGCGGTACCGCTGCTGAACTGCAGCGTTCCGAAGTTGGCAATCGGCAGGATTCTCTGGCCCACGCTCGGAGCCTCTTCGATCCACTCCGCCGAGGACTGGGAGGACGCGTACTGCATTGTCGTCTGATAGGTTTCCCCAGTGGTGTGATTCACGAAGTTGATCTTCCACTGATTTCCGCCCTGGTTGTTGATCGTGACCGTGACCGAGTCGCCCGGGTTCACGGTAAACGGCACCGGCTGAGAGGCCCGCGGGAGGGTTTCTACCCACGCCTCGTACTGCACTGCGCCGGAAGGGGTGGTCGTCTGCTGAGTACCTGCCTGGATGAGATCGCGGCTCGTCACGCCACCGATCCCGACCCAGGTCGCACCCGCGGCCAGATTCCCGCTGCTCTGCGTCTGAGGTACCGTCCAGGTGCCGGTTACTCCGGTGAAGGTACCGGTGGTCGCCGCGTACCCGGACCAGTTGCTCGAGACGTTACTCTGCCCGCCCGGAACGCTGGGTACCGTAGGCGCGCTCGGTGGAACCAACCCCGGAGGGGTAGTCGTTTGCGATCCACCAGGGACGCTGGGCGTAGCGCCAGGATGGTTATCGGATTGGATCTTCCAGGCCCCCTGCTGCAGAACCAGGGTGTAGACGTTCTGATTCCGGCTCTGATCGGTCGCGCCATTGCTGTAGACGGTCTGCCACGTCTCGTAGTTCGTTGCCTGAGCAGTTGTGGAGTTGGTGAGCTTTACCGCCCCCCACTGGATCTTGACTAGCTTAATGGAGGAGACTCCGCTGTTGGCCATCTGGCTGTTGATCTGGACCAACTGGTTGTAGTAGGAGCTTGTAGCGGTGTCCTCCATCATCGTCGGGTTGTTGCTGTTGAAAGCGTTCTGCTGCTCCTGGTCGGCCTTCTGGATGACCGCCTGGATTGCGGCAGTGGTTGGATCGCTCGCGGTGGCCGCCAAAGAGCTGGTGGACTTGGACCCCGTAGTGTGGCCCGTAGTGCTAGTTGCTGCCGCAGCCGGCTTGGAACCACCGGACGCAAATCCGGAGCTTAGGCCGCTGATCGCTGGGACAACGGAAATGCCCGAGGTGACCGAGTAGCCGATCACGGCAAGAGCAAGAAAAAGCACAATCGGGACAATTATTCGTGCTCTCATGTTTAGCCTTCCTTGGTTAACTCTCTGCCATCCCGTCGTAGGTGCATCACCTCTCCGGGATCGCAGTTAGGATGGTAGCATGAGAGTGTTAAGACAGTGTCAAGAACCCATTTAACATATATTGAGTTTTGGCACGAGTTTTTGGGCTTGCGCTACTTCCCCGACTGATAGGTGCGCAGTTGCGGCCAGACCCCTGGATCCTCCTGTCCGAGACGCCATGCGCCAACGCCACGAACGTCGTTCTGAAGAGCGATTTGCAGACGAGCTTCCACGCTTGTGGCGTCTTCCAGCCAAACCACGTGCTCCTGTAGCGGGGCTGGTGCCAGCGTCGGATGCGGACTCGGAGCCGGTCCGGGGGTTCCCGTCGCTCGCGGAGTCGCGGACGGCGAAGGGACCGGACACTGGTCGGGGGTTCGAACCACGATGTCGTGGTGGAGGGGCTGAAGCGAAGGAGGGGGAGGCACGGTATCGCCGGCCCTGGCCACGTAGCTGAATCTGCCAGAGCGGCTGGCCCGATCGGTTACGATTCTGGTGCCATACTGTTGGGCCAGGGCGGCGGCCTGAGAGTAGATGAGGGCCCTGGCCTTGCCCCCGACCGTCGTGTTCCAATCGTAGCCGTAGAAGGCGAGCCCGATAAGGACCTTCTGTGGAGGTATCTGGCTCACCGCGTACTTCGCGACCTTGCCGACCCACTCTTGAGGAGCAATGGATCCAGGAGGACCCGACGCCCAGCTGTAATCGTATGTCATCAGCAGGACAAGGTCGGCATGAGCGCCGAGCGCCCGGTAGTCGTACGGGCCACCCCAACCCGTGCGCACGTCGGAGGTCTTGGCTGGGATTGCCAGCGTCAACATCTTGTCATGCGCGTGGAGGGCGTCGGCCAACGCGGCGACGAAGTTCGAGTAGGCGTCCCTGTCTCCCGCGTCGATACCCTCCATGTCCAGGTCGAACCCAGGATATCCCATCTCAGACACGTAGCTCACTATCTCGTTCAGGAAGTGGTCGGTGGTGGATGGATCGGTGAGCAGACGGTGGTTGACCCAGCCGGAAGATGCGAGAAGAGAGGGAAGAACTTTCACGCCATGCTCATTCGCGTAGGCGATCAGCGTGCGATCGTCCCGGCTGCCGATGTTGCCGCAGGCATCGGCAGTCACCCATTGAGCGTCGACGTAGTCGAGGTCGGCGGCCTCAGCCTGGAACGATGCCCACGAAGTTGGGTCGTAGGGAACGTAGTAGCCGAGGACGATCCGCTGCGCCAGCTTGCCCGACGTCGCGGCAGCTTGCGGTGGTCCCGCACCGGGTGAGCCCGGCACGGTAGCCGCAGCAGGTGTTGGCCCGGCCACGACCTTCGGTGGTCCCAGTATCCCGAGCATCCTCGGGCCGACGAGCGCGATGGCTAGCAGCAACATGACGACGAAAGATAGTGGCCAAAGCGCCGACAGGTGACGGGACATGCGAGCAACCTCTCGCGGAGCCGCCCAGCGCCTCTCCATCGACATCCCTAATCGGGCAAAGGAGCCCTGGCCGGCCAAAGCGTCGTGGGGCGTGTACAGGTGTACCACATGCTGCGCGCTCCTTCAATACCAGAGCGGCAACTATTACCCACTCACGATATAACTACCTGGAGGGCAGTGTGCTTTGCACCCTGCCCGCCGCACCGGATCCCTCGCCGTGATAAAGGCTGTATATGTACAGAAGGAAGCCGGCAAAGGTAATGACCGTGACAGCCAGAAAGGTAACCTGGTACGAGAAATCCTGAATGACCATTCCCATGATCAGGGCGCCCAGGCCCAGGCCGCCGTCGAAGGCCATGAAAAAAGTGGACACCGCCGCGCCGCGGCCGGTGTGGCCCGCGCGGTCGACGGTCCAGGCCAGGATGGCCGGCTGGGCGGACCCGAAGCCCGCCGCGTAAACGATACCAACCAGGAGAAGGAGCGGGAAAGACCTGGTGAAGGCGAGCAGGAAGGTTCCGGCCGCCAGCAGGAGCATCCCGGGGATGATGGCGGCCTTGCGCCCGTGCCGGTCGGAGAGGCGTCCCCAGGGTCCCCTGGTCGCGAGAAGCGTCACCGCGTAGATGAGGTAGTAGAACGCATAGTCCGATATGCCGAGGAGCTGCCCCGTGATACCCCTGTGCAACACGAGCGTAGGAAGGAAGCTCACTACGCACCCGTAGCCGATGCTAGCGGTCATCATGACGAGACCCGGCAGGAGGGATGGCCTGCTCACTAGCGGGCTCTTCGGCCGGTCCGGAACCGGCTGGTAGTGTTCACGCACCGCTCCCACGGTGGCGAGGGCGGGAAGGAGCGTCACAGCAGCGCCCAGGAAGACAGCCTGGAACCCCCCGTACTGCAGCAGCAGAACGCCGACGAAGGGCCCGGCCGCCATGGCGACGTCCATGAAATTCGAGTAGTAGCCCAGGGCTTCGCCCCGACGCTTGGCCGGCACCACGTCTGCCACCAGTGTGCTGGCCGCCACCGGCACCACAGCCCAACCGATCCCGTGAAGCACGCGGACCAGGAGAACCCACCAGAGGGCCTGGACAAACGGGTAAATCACAAAGGAGACCAGGATGACGATTATGCCCGCCAGCAGCAGGAGCCGGCGGCCATGGGAATCCAGAAGTTGCCCCACAATCGGGCGAAGGGCCACAGCTACCAGGGTGAAGAGCCCCATAATGAGCCCCACCGAGGCTACAGAGCCGCCCAGCTTGAGTACGTAGTACTGAAGGGTGGACAGGAGGTAGTAAAAGCTGCCGAAGACCAGGAAGCTGGTCAGATCGACCAGGAGAAAGTCCCTGGTCCAGAAACGGTCCTGTTCGGGCATCGCGCTTGTTCCACTGTTCGGGTTGATTATGCCGCCGGCTGGGGGCCCTTTCCCAGCCGGCGGCACAGTCGAGAATGTTGACCAGGAAAACTATACTACACTTCGGCTCGACTCGGTTCGACTTTTCCGGGCCAACCCCCAACCGAATTCTATATCGCGCCTCCACCGCGCTGATAGGCCAGGTAGCATTCCTCACACAAGACGGGCCTGCGCGCCGCGGCCTGGGATGGGATGCGCATCGCCTTTCCACACCGCGCACACGCGGCTGAAATTGCCGCCCTATCTTGATGAGTTCCTGGCTCGAAGTCGTGGCCCGTGCGGCAGGTCCGATGCTCCGCGCCACCTTCCTGGTCGGTGGAGCTCGTCCCAAGAGTAGACCGATTGGAAGCCAGCGTGAACTCGAGTTGTCTGCTCGGTTCGTGAGGGGTGAGAATCCTGTTCTGCGACTCCATCGTAAGTGTCCTCTCTATGTCTACGCCGCGGCGGACGCCGCGTGATCAGCTTCATCGGTACCGACGCGCTGCTCTTTCATCTCTATTTCACCCGAGGTGGATCACTCGCGTGGGGAGCGACGCATAGGGTCCGCAGAGAATAGGGGCAGTCCGTGATAAAGCCCATATATGCGCTGACTAGCAATTACACGACTGTAGCACCATAGGAGGATCGGCGCCTGACAATGTAGAAACCGAACCGCGGGGTGCAGTCTGAAACCATCTGACAATTAGTTTAACGGCTAGTTTAGGTAGAGCGTTTCGCTGGTATCGCCTTTGCGGCCGTTCCCGTCAGTCCTCGAGTGATGACTGGATGATGCGGAAGCCGCCTTCTCGTTTCCTTTCCCAGGGAGGACGCCACGAAAGGGACCCGCCTGGCGCTG
>JAJYKO010000144.1 GCA_021788565.1 Chloroflexota bacterium | reverse complement strand
TCGCGTACCGTCCACTGCAAGCCTCCGACTCTGGATGCCACAACCGGGGTCCCTGATGCCATGGCTTCCAGCGCCACAAGTCCGAAGGACTCGTAGGTCGAAGGCACCGCAACCACGTCGGCGGACGAATAGTAGTATGGCAACTGCTCGTGCGGGACAGCATCCAGGAACCGGACGTGTGAATCCACGTCGAGCTCGCGTGCCAGCTGCTTCAGCCTTCGTCTCTCCGTGGCCTCGGGGTCAGATTCCGAGGCACTGACGCCACCAACGATAGTGAGACTCGGCCCCACCTCCTCATCCCAGCCCTGTCGCAGAATGGCAAAGGATCGCAGCAGCATGTCGATACCCTTGAGCCGTTGAATGCGCCCAACGAATAGCAGCTGCTTCTCTTCTCCGAAGCCAACAATTGCACGAGCAACAGGCCGCGGGTACGGCTGGAAAACCGAGGTGTCTACCCCCTCCGGGATCACTCGGATGCGCGATTCCACTGTCTCGTAGTAGGACACCATGTGCTCCTTATCCGTGGGGCTGGCCGCGACAATCGCGTCGGCGGCGTCCATGGTGCTTTGCTCGATGTCGATACGCGCAGAGTGCTCCCTCTCGTGGCCGTCTCGAGAAACAGAGTTCTTGACTCTACCGAGCGTGTGGAACATGGTGACCAGCGGGGCGTTCCAGCTGTTGGCCAGCGGCATCGCAACGGGGCCGGAGAGCCAGTAATGGCTGTGTATCAGATCGTACCCGCGCCTTTCTCGCTCTCGGAAGCGGTCGATATTGTCGACAAACTGGGACAGGTAGTCGAGCACCCTGTACTTATCCAGCGGCTTCGCGGGTCCGGCAGCGAGGTGAATGACTCTCGCGTTCGGTCCAAACTCCACTATCTCCGCCACATCTGGATCCTGGCGTCGGGTGAAGACGTCCACCGCAACGCCCCTGGCCCCGAGGTGGCGGCTCAACTCTCGAATATACACGTTCATCCCGCCGGTCTCTCGACTCCCCAATCTGGCGAGCGGACAGGTATGAACGCTGATCATCGCAACCCGCAACATAGACGGCGCTCTCAAACTTCCACTATAGGTTCAGCGAGCGGGCAAGCCGGATACAAAATGCGCCGGCCCCGGGGCCGGCGATTCTCCACAACTCTTCTGGTCTGGCATGACATTGGTCCGTTATTACCGCTCACACGCCGAATTGTAACACTCGCCGTCAGGCACGAGCAAGCGGAGTTCTCGGTGGTTCTGCACTCAATCAGGCGAGAGGTCGTCGGCCGCGCCGAGGGACCTTCGTAGCTCCGTGGTGGCTGCCAAGTCTAACACCATGGCGGATGGGTCTATCACCACACCGTAATCCCAACGGGCGGCATCGATAGATACGAGACCATCGAGCACGTCTTCGAGCACCTGTTCAGGATCGCGCTCCAGCGGATTGAAGAACCCTCCACCGCCCGGAAGTCCCAGAGACACGACAGTCTTTGGAGGCAGCACCAGGCTCTGCTTCGGGTGAGGACGCTCGCCACTGCTCAGGACGATTTCGCCCTTCGCACCCTCCTTCCCGCCACAATAGCCCCTGGCGGGGAATCTGGTCCTGTCAAACATGCTGGAGAGCTGATACGGCTGGTCGCTGCGCACGCCGACGACCAGCGTTTGGCCCAGTCCACCCCTAAACCGCCCCGGGCCTCCAGAGTCAATCCGCATCTCCTTCTTCTGGATCATCAGTGGCGACAAGCTTTCGACCACCTCGGTCGGCACTCCCATAATGCCGCTCGGGAAAGCCGTGTTGGAAAGTCCGTCCTTGTTGGGCCTGGCTCCGGTGCCACCCGAAGTGAAGAAGACGTAGGTGAACCGGGTGCCACGTCTGACGTCGAAGCCGCTGGTCTGTACGGACCAGATATTGGCTGCCCCCTCCGCCATCACCCGCTCCGGCATCGCCTGCTGCAACGCACCGAAGACCAGACCAGGCAGGAAGTGGCCCAGGATGTGACGTGCAGCGACCGGCGCCGGTGGCCGGGCGTTCAAGATGCAGCCCTCCGGCGCACTCACCTTGACGGGACGGAAGCTACCCTCGTTGTTGGGCACTTCTGGGCTGATGGCGCACTTGATAGCGTAGGTGGTGTAGGCGTGCGTGTAGTTGAGCACGACGTTGATGCCATAAGGGCTTTGCGGAGACGTGCCGGCGTAATCCACGAATACCTCGTCGCCGCGAAGCTCCACACGGACTTTCAACCGCGTCGGCTCGTCAAAGCCGTCGCTGAAGGCTTCGTTCTCGTACACGCCGCTCGGAATGCGACGAATGGCCGCTCGCATTGCCGCCTCTGATCGGCCAATGATCTCATCGGCCAGCGGCTCCAAACTGTCGAACCCGAATTCCCGCATGAAGTCGATGAGCCTCTCGCCGCCTACATCGTTGCTGGCAGCCTGAGCGTGGATATCCCCAACCACCTGGTCTGATGCTCGCACGTTGGCCCGAAGGATCTTATACAACTCCTCGTTCGGTACGCCGCGATCGTAGAGTCTCGTAATCGGTATGAACAACCCCTCTTCGAAAACCTCCCGCGCGTCGGCACCATAGCCACGACCACCGATGTCGATAGCGTGGCAGGTGTTGCCGAAAAAGGCCACGAGAACGGAGTCGCGGAAGATCGGCGTGATCACGGTCAGGTCGTGAAGATGACCGGAGGTCTTCCAGGGGTCGTTGGTGATCAACACGTCGCCGGGATGGAGGGTCATTGGAGGGTACTCCGCCAGGAAATGGCGAATGCAGGTGGCCATGGAGTTGATGTGCCCCGGCGTTCCGGTGACTGCCTGCGCGATCATCCGGCCGCGCGTGTCGAAAACGCCCGCCGAGAGGTCGCCGGATTCGCGGACTATGGAGGTGAAGGAGGTGCGCATCAAGGCAGCAGCTTGCTCGTTGACCACCGCGATCAGGCGGTTCCAGAGCACCTCTAGTAGTATCGGGTTCAGGGGTGACGGCGAGTCAGTCATTGGTCACCCCCGAGGCTCCGCCGGGCGCCGCAACGTGAGCTTCTTCCGCCGCGGGCATATCTACACGCTCGAGGTCGACGACCAGATTAAGGTGGCGGTCCACCGAAACGCGACCGTCCGGACCAACCACGATCGTGGACTCCCGCTCCTCGATGATGGCTGGACCCGAGAAGGACGCACCTGGTGCTAGGTGGTACCGATCGTAGACAGGGCACTCGACGCTGCGGCCATCTTCCGGAAGGTACACGGGACGGCGTCCCTTCAGGCTGAGCGCGGGGTCCGCCCCCGGACCGTTGCCCCACTCAGCCCGAAGGGACGGTTGGGGCCCGCTCACCACCACTCGCCAGTTGAGAGCCTCGACGGGCACGCCGGGACACAGCCGGTTGTACAGCCGTCGGTACTCGGATTCGAACGACGCCACCACGTCCGGCAGCCTCTTAGCAGACAGCTCTCCCTCGGGGACACGCACGACGATTTCGTGGCCTTGCCCCAGGTAGCGCATCTCCGCCGTTCGAGCCACCGACATCTCGTCCCGGGCAACTCCAGACGATTCCAGCAGTTTGCGCCCTTCATCCTCCATCTCGCGGTACAGGCGGTTGACCACCCCCCAATCCATCTGGTCCAGCCGGTAGTAGGCGCTTCGCACGAAGTCGAAGGCCAATGGTGCCACCAGGAAGCCCAGAGCGGAGGCGGCCCCAGCCCCCGGGGGCACGATCAGAGTGTCGAGCCCAAGGATCTGGGCCACCCGGAAGGCGTGGACAGGTCCGGCGCCACCGAACGCGAAGAGTGGGTAAGCCCTGGGGTCTTTGCCTCGTTCGACGGCGTGGATCCGCGCCGCGTTCGCCATGTTCTCGTTAACCACCTGATGGATACCCCACGCGGCCTGCATCTCGTCCAGCCCGAGCGGTTCGGCAACCCTCTCCCGAATGGCGCGAGCGGCGGCGTCCCGGTTGAGCCGCATGCGCCCGCCGAGGAAGAAGTTGGGATCCAGGTAACCGAGTAGCAAGTCCGCGTCAGTCACCGTCGGCTCGACACCCCCAAGGTCGTAGCAGACGGGACCGGGGTCGGCTCCCGCGCTGTCGGGTCCGACCTTGAGGAGCCCCATCGAGTCCACCCGCGCTATGCTGCCGCCACCGGCCCCTATCTCGATCATCTCGATCACGGTGGTCTTGAGTGGGAAACCGCTTCCCTTCTTGAAGCGGTATACACGGGCGACTTCGAAGTCGGGAGTAGTCATTGGCTTGCCATCGTCGATGAGACACGCCTTCGCGGTGGTACCGCCCATGTCGAAGGAAAGCAGGTTCGGCCTCTCGGTGATGCGGCCGTAGTAAGAAGCTGCGAGTGCCCCTGCGGCGGGGCCGGACTCGATCAGCCTCACGGGGTAGCGCCTGGCCGTATCCACGGTGCAGATCGCGCCGCTGGACAGCATAATCAACAGCCGGCCACTGCAGCCGAGAGACCCCAACCGGCCCTCCAGGCGGTCCAGATAGGCGTCGACAAGGGGGCGCACGTACACGTTCACGATGGTCGTGGACGCGCGCTCGTACTCCCGAATTGCTGGAATCACGTCCGAGGAGAGGGATAGATGCAAGGATGGAGCAACGCGGCGGATGATCTCAGCCACCGCGCGCTCGTGCGCTGGGTTTTTGTAGCTGTGGAGCAGGCAGACGGCGAGCGCCTCCACTCCATCCTGCTGCAGCGAGCGCACCTCGCGCTCGACCTGTCCCACGTCCAGTGGCTCCAGGATCGATCCGTCGTCGAGCACTCGCTCCCTGATCTCCCTTCGAAGCCGCCTGGGCACGAGCGGCTTCGGAAGTTCAAGAAAGATGTCGTAGAGGTCGTACCGGCTTTCCCGGCCGATCTCGACGACGTCGCGAAACCCCTGGGTGGTGAGGAGGGCAGTCTTCGCGCCCTTTCGCTCTATGACGGCGTTCGTAACCAGAGTGGTGCCGTGGATGACGTTCCGTAGGTCGGACGCCGGGATATGGGCTTCCTCGAGAAGCCTGGCTAACCCCTCATAAACGGCGACAGACGGATCCGCGGCGCTGGTCAGCACCTTGTCAACCCACAGCTGACCCGACTCGTCGTCGACTAGTGTGAGGTCGGTGAACGTGCCACCGATGTCAATACCCGCCCGAAACCTCTTCTGGAGTGCCATTTCGAACCCCTGAGGTCATGCGTGGATCGGCCTGCCCGCGGCTGCCGGCAGGCCGATCCTCACACTTCTCCTCTACCCTTACTTCAGTTCGCTCCACTTCGGGCGCGGCCATACTAACTGCTTGGCAGCGGCGTTGAAAGGCCACACGGTGTAGTAGTCGCCGCCTTGCACCTGCATGTTCACGCCCTGGGCGTAGATATTCTGGCCAGTTGAGTCGAATTTGATCCCCTTCCAGGGCACGATGAGCTGAGACCCAGGGATGTCTGTTGTCTGGAGAGCAGCCTGGATCGCCTTCGGATCGGTGGACTTGGCGCGGTTGATGGCATCCAGCAGGGTGTACATACCCGTGAAGTCGCGGGCCGAGATGTCCGACATACTCTGGTTGAACTTGCTCTTGAACAGGTCGGCCACTGCCTTGGCCGTCGGATTCTTTTCGGCCAGATCCGGAGCCCACGCTGAGCGAGAGATCACGTCCTCGGCATCCTTGCCCAGCACCTTCCGGAACTGCGGATCGACGAAGCCTGAGTCCTCCACGAGGATGGCTTGCGGATTGAAGTCCAGCTGCTTGTAGGTCTTCATGAACAGGATGGCGTCCGAGGTGTACGAGGCCTGAACGATGAAATCGGGATTCGCCGCTTTTAGCTTCTCGACCTCGCTGGTCACCTCGTTCGTGTTGGCCGGATAGAGTATATCCGCCACCAGCTTGTATCCGCGCTCGCTGGCATACTGCTTGGCCAGCTTGTCGGCGTCCGTACCGAACAGGGTGTTTTCGTCGACGGTGGCGACCGTGTCGATCTTGAGGCCCTTCTCCTTCTTCAGTTCGTCCACCATGTCGAAGAGGTTCTTGGCGAAGATTCCGTCGTGGGCTGTGGTGCGGAAGAAGAACTTTAGCCCGCGGTCCGTCAGGCCGGGTGAAGACGACTCGCCATTCACAAATGGGATGCCCATTCTCTCGGCCGCTTCACTGGCCGTCAGCGTAACGTTGCTCTGGTATGCCCCAAATAGGGCGGACACTTTGTCGTTGGTGACCAGCCTCTGGGCCTCACTCTGCCCCTTCTCAGGTAGCCCCTGCGTGTCAGCGAAGTCTAGAGTGACCTTGGCACCTCCCAGACCAGGCAGTCCTTCGGTCTGGGCATACGGAATACCCGGAATGTCGTACTTGCCGTTCACTATGTCGGCGGCGAGTTGGGCCCCGTATTTGGCATCGAGTCCAGCGGTGGCCGCCCCGCCCGTCAAGGGATCCAGCACACCTATCTTAACCTCGGCGGGAGCAGAGGAAGCGGGCGCGGAGGTGGGAGCAGATGGAGCGGCCGCCTGTGTGGTCGCGGGGGCGGCAGCCGCAGCGGGTTTAGCGGCGGCGGTAGGCGCTGGGGGAGGGGCGGTCTGCGCACAGCCGATCGGAATGAGCGACGCCAAAACCAGCGCACCGAGTACAATGGCCAGCCGGCCTCGAGTAAATGTGAATGTCATTCCTACGCCTCCCATCAGAATGGATGAACGTCAGGTTGCACGGGCCAAGAGATGGTGCTGGGGACTGGGCACCTCCTTCCTCACGAAGAATCGCCTCACGAACAATCGCGGCCCTGAGTGTTCCAGAAGGCTAGCATTGACATTCGCCGGAAGCGCGCACAGATCAACCGAATTGGCGGGTTGGCTTGAACTGATGAAGGGTGGACATCCTCAGGGCGCAAACATACCCGCGCTGGGCTCGCGCTTCTTCGCGGTCTGCGTTGTCTTCACGAAAGAGGGTCGCTAGGCCCTTGCTAGGGTACTCTCCCTTAAGGTACTCGGAACAGCAGCGTGCCGAGGCGTCATAACAACGGGAACGATGTGGTTGACGCGGATTGCCCGTTTGTGGATCCGTCTCCGAGCGAGAATCCGGAGTTCGTGGTCGATTTTAGCGAGTCGGGGGAGAATTGTAAACAGCAGTTGAGTAGAAACAGTTCAGGGATGCGCTGTGCGTTTGGGCCCCGCGCAAGTTTCATGATCCCTGCTCTTCTTCCCAGCGGCAGGGCGAAACCGGGATACAAGAAACCGAACCTCAGACCAAGGAATCTGGTCTGAGGTCGTGTCGCTGGTGGGCCCACCCGGATTCGAACCAGGGACCAACCGGTTATGAGCCGGCCGCTCTGCCGCTGAGCTATGGGCCCCCGCCACTACGAGGATTATACCGAACCGGCCGAACCGGCCGCAAGGCGAGGTTTAGAAAGGCTCTTCGCCGAGAGGTGCGAAACCGGTCCCCGGACGTCAGCATCAAGCAGGCGGAGTCGCCTCTGGCTCCGCCGGAACACCGGATGACGGCCGTGGTTTACGTCGGTTCCGGTGGAGCGCCGCAGCGGGTCAGGGGCGACCCGCTGCTACTGGGCTGAAGTATCCCACTAAACCGCGAAGAGCGTTTGGAAATCGACTGAACCGGGCGGGCCGGCAGGGCCGCCGGCCCCTACTACCGCACGGGTGAATCTACCGGCCCACCCCGTCGACGCCCAAGACCGTCACGCTCCCGTTTCCAAGCGCCTGCTTCTGGATGGTCATGAGTACCTTGATTCCCTCCCACGACATCTCAATCAGCCGCTGTAGGTCGGATGGGGGGAAGGCACGTCCCTCGGCAGTGCCCTGCACCTCCACCAGATCCCCTGCCTCACTCATCGCCACGTTCAGGTCTGCCTCAGCCCGTGAGTCCTCGCTGTAGTCCAGGTCCAGCAGCAACTCCCCATCCACGATGCCGGCGCTCACCGCGGCCACTGGCTGCTTGAGCGGATTGGACTTGAGGATGCCGGCGGCGATGAGCTGCCGCACGGCGAGGGCAAGCGCCACGAAGCCACCTGTGATCGACGCCGTCCGAGTTCCGCCGTCGGCCTGAATGACGTCGCAGTCGATGGTGATCGTGCGCTGCCCCAACAGCTTCATGTCTATGGAAGCTCGCAAGCATCGGCCAATCAGCCGGCTTATCTCCTGGGAACGCCCGCTGTTCTGTCGCTCTCGCTGCGTCCGCTGGTTGGTGGAAGCGGGCAGCATGCCGTATTCGGCCGTCACCCAGCCCTGTCCTCTAGTATCGAGAAAGGGCGGCACCCGCTCCTCCACGCTCGCGGCGCACAGCACCCAGGTGCGCCCCACCTTGATCAGGCACGACGCCGGATGAAGCTCCAGGTATCCAGGAACCATCTCTACAGGACGCATCTGCGCAGCGTCGCGACCATCGTTTCTGGCCATCAATTCCTCCTGCTATCACCAGACTGCATTCCGTCGAGCGCCTCCTGGGCACGCTTCCAGTAGCTGCCCTCGGCATCCAACTCATGCACCATCAAGTACTGCTCTCGGGCTTCTGGTCGCTCCCCGAGCCCGTCATATATCGACCCCAACCTGTAGCGCAACAATGGCGACTCCGGGTCCTTAGCCACCGCCTCCAGCATGGGAGTTAGGGCATCCTTCGATCGGCCGGACAGGTGCAGCGCCCACGCTAGCGTGCTCAGCGCCTCCGGCGTAGGCCCCAACATACTCACCGACTGCTCGGCTTCCGGTAGCGCCCTGGCTATCTCGTACTGACGGTCAACGTAGAAGGACGCCACTGCCAGATGCAGTTGGCCGTCCTGCGGCGCCGCCTGGATCGCCAGGTTGAGGGCCTGCTCCGCGGACCCGTAGTCACCCAGATCGACCAGGGCGTTCGCTAGCTCAGCATAGATCGCCGGGTTGGGCGGCTTCTGGCGAGCTGCCGCCGCCAGAATCTCCGCGGCTGCCACAGTGTCCCCCTGCTTGCGAAGGAACAGCCCCATTATGTACTGACCGGTCTGCAGCCCGGGGTCGAGTCGCTGAGACCGCCATAGGGCCTCACCCGCCTGCCCGACATGCCCCGTCTGCATCCGGACGTATCCCAGTAAAGCCTGTCGCTCCGCCTCCTGAGATGTGCCCTGCGCCTTCTGCAGGTAGATGAGTGCTGGCCCAAGCAAGCCCTGGGCCAGTAGTGCATTGGCGATGGAGATGTCGGTACCCGGCCCGCTGCCCTGGTGCGCGGCGGAGTAGAGCTCGGTTGCGGCGGCTGAGGTTGTCCGGTCCGGCCCGACCTCCGCCTGGCGCAATGCGTTGGCGCCGACTCCGCTGTCCAGCGTGAGCAGACACGCTGCGTCTAGATAGAGCACTTTCTGCGCTTGAGCTGACGAGCCGAGCGGGACCGGCACACCTACCAGCTTCTCAGCAATATCGGGTGGCGTCAGACCAGATTGGGCCGCGCGCTCCACGAGCCGAGTCC